>JBJXFD010000031.1:0-2832 GCA_046153985.1 Saprospiraceae bacterium | reverse complement strand
CGAAAAAACAGCACCATGATCAGTCGGCTGCCCGTTTTCATCAAAAAAGCAGGCAATCGCGAAGGTTTATTAAAACTGATCGCATACCTTTCCGAAAAATAGCGACACATGACACCAGTCAGATTAGTCCTGACAGAACCGGTTTATAAATACCCAATCGGGACGGTCTTCGATTTCCTGGAAGAACAATCCGATATTAACGGCCGGGATCTCGATGAGCGGGTGCGCGAAAGAGTGGGTTATTTGAACCAAAAGACCTATTTCCTGCCGGATACCGGCCGGGGCTTCAGCGCGATGCTGCGCGGCGACGTTACAAGGCACTGTCCAGCAAAAGCTTTTGAAGGCGTTGACCTCCGAACCGGCCCCCTGCGCATCACGAAAACCCAATCGGGCTACGGCAAACTCCTGCACCCCGAACCCGCTCCCCTACCCTACGGCGTTCTGAAAGAAGAACAGGTGGCTTTGGTAGAAATCGGGGGGCACAACGCCCAAGGCCTGCACATCGAATTACCGCCTTTTTCACAGGAACCGCGCCGGGTTACGCTACGGGATACACAACGCGAAGAAACCCTTTGGGAGCGCGCTTTCAGCGACCTCAATACTTCCGAAAATACTGTTTCTATGGATTTTTCGGAACTTCCGCCCGGTTTTTACCAACTGTTTTTCCAGTTTCGTGGCGATTGCAGGCATTCGATCCAATTCGTCAAATCTTTCCCGCTAAGGGTGGAGTTCAGCCCTGCCATTGGTTTTTCCGTACACAAAACTTTGTATTAAATCATCCAGCATTGCATGAATCATGGTACTTTTCACCGCGGGCAGTTAGTCACCATGGGTCGTAGCCTCGGCCTGACCGATCCGCCAAAAACGGATTTCATCCACTATCTGCGGGAGAAAAACAATCCGGGCTAAACCCTTCTAATGATGTCTTACCAGGGAGTTTCGCTCCGTGGAACTCGTATGCTGTAATGTCGTCAACTTAGGGGAAAATAACCACGAAGTGGTTGAAGGTGAATAGCCCCCGATGCAATCGGGGGTTGGTCGCATAAACGAATTGTAACGGGTAACCCCGAATGGGGTTGAATGTTAATGCGTCACCCCTAATATTTAACCCCATTCGGGGTTGCCCGTTACTCTCCTCTTCCACTTTTCCCCCGATTGCATCGGGGGCTAATCACATTTGACCCTTGCAGGGTCTTTCATGGCGCTAAGTTGACGACATTAGACTCGTATGCCATCAGCGGAATATTCAAATCCTCAAATTTTCAAATCTTCAAATCCCCCTCTGCTTTTGCTTTCAACGCCTCATTCATCGCCTCAAAACCACGCAGAGTATTGTCGTTCAGCATTTTTTTAAACAGCGGAATCAATATGCCGCCAAAGCGTTCGCGCTGCACAAAAGTGGTGGATCCGTCACCATTATCGCTCAACTCAAAAATATGCTCCCCATCAAATAACCCTGGAACGAAAAGATGGCCCAACCAGCGGAATTCCCTATTTGGCGTTGCAGCCAAAACTTTGGGTTTAAAGGTCATGCCTTTTGCCCCTGGAGGTTCAATATAGGCAACGATCCGGGCGCCTTTTTCTGCCTTTCCGGCAATTGTTTTGATAAAGGGGTTCCAGGTTGGGTAGTTTTCAAAATCCATCAAAATGCGCCAGACTTGTTCCGGCGTAGCTTTGATGATAATGGAAGTGTGAATTTCTGTTGCTTTTTTTGCTTGATTTGCCATGATGAGTGTGGTTATTAGTTATTGGTAGAGAGTAGAGGGAAGAAAGTATAAAGTAAATCCGTACTCCTGACGTGTTTTCTTTCTACCTTCTACTTTCTTCCCTCTACCATAATACCCCACAAATCTCCGAACAACCAGCCACGCGCCACTTGACAAAAATCAAGAAATCATTTTTGCGCGAATTCTGCTCAACGTTTCGGGCGTCATGCCCATCATGGAAGCCAAATATTGCAGCGGAACGAGGTTGAAGAGTTCCGGGCTTTGTTCCATCAGTCGTTGATAACGTGCTTCTGCGCTCAGGTGCAGGTGCGTAAACACGCGTTCTTCCAATAGGATGAAACAGCGGGCAATGAACAGTTTATCTAACTCTGCCCATTTGGGAATAGAAGTACCGAGGCCCTGGTAGGCTTTGCGGTCAATGCTGAACAATTCACAATCGGTCAGCGCCTGAATATTCCAGCGCCCCGGCGTATCGAAAACGAAACTGGCTAAATCCGTAACAAAATACCCCGAGCTGGAAATCCATTGGGTGACTTCTTTCCCGTCCGCATACCGGTAAATGCGCAGCAGCCCGGAGCGGATAAAAGCCAGCCGGTTGCAATACTGGTCTTCTTTCAGAAAAAATTCATCTTTTTTCAACGCCAGCGGCTTGAATTGGCTGGCAATTTCCTCCAGGTCTTTCGGAGGCACCGGAAAATAAGTCTTGATATAGTTGTTTAACTCCTGCATTGGCTTATGCATATTTTTTATTAATAATCCGGGGGAGTAAAAGATGCATTTTTACTGGTTTTTTCGACCAAAAATAGTTACTTTGCAGAGAATAATAGTCTTAGAGTGTGTTCGTAAAATACCGAACGAGCTACCAACTATAATTTTTCATCTAACAAATTCCGTATGAAAAAGCTACGCTACCTGTTTGCACTCCTTTTATTACTCAGCGCCCAACTCACATTCGCACAATACTCCAACGCCAAAGATGGTCTGGGCGTGCGGGTGGTCTTACCCAACTACCAATACCCGATTACAAAAGATTTTATCGAAAACGATTTCACTTCGGGTATGGAAATTGAATACGTCCGCTCGCTGAACAGCTTCCTGAACTTAG
>JBJXFD010000024.1:0-17765 GCA_046153985.1 Saprospiraceae bacterium | reverse complement strand
CTTTATAGATGAAATCATTGAGCAGGGCCTGGCGGAGAATGGACCCCCAGAAACTTTCATCCTTGTCTTTGCCGATGCCAAAAAGTTGTTTTTTATGGAATTTGTAGTCCTTCATTTCTTTGGTTTCTTCACCGGTAATGAATTCTACAATTGTCTTAATTCCATAATTTTCATTCAATTGTGAAATGGAACTCAGGATTTGCTGCAATTCCGTTTGCACCTCTATCTTTTGTTTCGGATAGCGGCAATTGTCGCACATATTTTCACAATTCGAATCGTCGTATTGCTCCCCGAAATAATGGAGCAAAAAGCGACGGCGGCAGGCAGTGGTTTCGGCGTAAGCCATCACTTCCTGCATGAGTTGTGCGCCCATTTCGCGTTCCGCAACCGGTTTGTCCCGCAGGAATTTTTCGAGGCGCAAAATATCGGCGTAGGAGTAAAAAGAGATGCACTTTCCTTCTAAACCGTCGCGGCCGGCGCGGCCTGTTTCCTGGTAGTAATTTTCAATGCTTTTCGGAATGTCGTAGTGGATGACAAAACGCACGTCCGGTTTGTCAATCCCCATGCCAAAGGCGATGGTGGCTACAATCACATCCACATCTTCCATAAGGAATTCATCCTGCGTTTTACTGCGCGTTTTGGCATCGAGTCCCGCGTGGTAAGGAGCGGCTTTGATGTCATTTACGACCAGCATCTGGGCGATGTCTTCTGCAGATTTGCGGCTTTGCACGTAAATGATCCCCGATTGGCGCGGCATGGCTTTGATGATCTGAATGATCATCTTGAAGGTCTGTTCCTTCTTCAACTTTGGCCGCACCTCATAATAAAGGTTGTGGCGGTTGAATGAAGACATGAACAGGTTTTCGCCCTGCATGTTCAGGTTTTTCACAATATCCGACTGCACTTTGGGCGTAGCGGTGGCTGTGAGGGCAATAACCGGGATGTCCATACCGATGGCATCAAGCATGGCCCGGATGCGGCGGTATTCCGGCCTGAAGTCGTGGCCCCATTCGGAAATGCAATGGGCTTCGTCTACTGCAACGAAGGAGACGTCTGCATTTTGAAAAAATTCAATGTTTTCGTCTTTGGTCAACGTTTCCGGCGCAATGAACAGGAGTTTGGTTTTGCCGCTGGCAATGTCCTGTTTCACCAATTTCATTTGCGCTTTCGTCAGCGAAGAGTTTAAAAAATGCGCAACATCGTCGCTTTGGCTGTAGCCTCGTATAGAATCCACCTGATTTTTCATCAGGGCAATCAGTGGCGAAATGATAATGGCGGTGCCGCCCATCATCAGGGCAGGCAATTGGTAGCAAAGTGATTTGCCTCCGCCAGTTGGCATGATTACGAAGGTGTCCTTTCCGTTAAGCACGCTTTCAACAATTGCTTCCTGGTTTCCCTTGAAGTTGTCGAAGCCAAAATAACGTTGTAGCGCCTCATGCAAGCTTTCTTTCGTCTCAGTCATGATAGCCGATCAATTTTAAAGTACTTTTGTGCGTGCGTAGCGCCGCGATTTCATCCTGTAATATAGCAATTAACATTGGCGCTTAAAAGCATTTCTGCACTAATTTTTAGTGAAATCCAATCCCCTGATTTTAAGGGGTGCCAAAAATATAAAAGAATCGCGTGATTTCCGAAGAACAAATTCTAAAAACTGCATCCAGAACCCTTGAAATTGAGATGCAGGCACTGGAAGCGCTAAAAAAAGCGCTGAATGGCGATTTTGTTGCCTGTGTAAAAGCAATCTACGCTTCTCAAGGCCGAGTGGTGGTTACCGGAGTCGGTAAAAGCGCCATCATTGCACAAAAAATTGTTGCCACGCTCAATTCCACTGGCACACCTGCTATTTTTATGCACGCCGCTGACGCCATTCACGGCGATTTAGGAATGATTCAGCCAGCTGACATTGTACTTTGCCTCTCCAAAAGCGGAGAAACAGCCGAAATCAAGGTGCTGGCGCCTTTGTTAAAAAATATGGGCAACCAGTTGGTGGGCATGGTTGCCAATGCAAATTCTTTCCTCGGCAGGCACGCAGATTTTGTGCTGCTCACCCCCATCGAGCAGGAAGCCGACCCCAATAACCTGGCGCCGACCGCCAGTACCACCGCCCAGGCGGCGATGGGCGACGCCCTTGCAACCGTTTTGCTGCAAATGCGGGGTTTCACTTCCGAACATTTTGCCAAATTCCATCCCGGGGGCGCATTGGGCAAACAACTCTACCTCCGGGTAAGCGATATTTACATCCACAACGAGCGGCCGATGGTCGGCCCCGACGCCGGAATCCGGGATACCATTCTGGAAATGACGTCCAAACGCCTCGGCGCTGCGGTCGTCGTAGACGAAAATGACGCTATCCTGGGGATCGTCACAGATGGAGATCTTCGACGCATGTTGCAACGTGAAGCTTCCGTCAGCCACCTCAAAGCTACGGACATCATGAGCCTGAATCCCCGCAGCATCCACAAAGATGCTTTAGCCGTAGAAGCGCTCGACCTCATGCGGGGCAACAGCATCACACAGTTGATTGTCGCAGAAAACGGACGGTATTTGGGGATTATTCACTTGCATGATTTGGTTCGGGAGGGGTTGTTATAGTGTCCGTCCTTTTCTGGCTTTGTCGTCTGATAGCTGTACCTACTCTAAGTCTGCCAGCTAAAGCTGGCGACTACAAGCCCAGCGCTCTCCGGTTCAAAGCTTCATTCATACCCGCACCCGCGAAGTCGTCGAATGCTTTTTGGGTCACTTCGATGATGTGGCGTTGAATGAACGGTGCGCCTTCCCGTGCGCCCTGTTCCGGGCTTTTGATGCAGCATTCCCATTCCAAAACCGCCCAGCCATCGAAGTCGTATTGCGACAATTTGCTGAAAATGGATTTGAAATCAACCTGCCCGTCGCCGAGCGAGCGGAAACGTCCCGGGCGGTTGGCCCAGCTTTCGTAGCTGCCGTAGACGCCGGCGCGGCCCGTCGGGTTGAATTCGGCATCCTTGACGTGGAACATTTTGATGAATTCGTAATAGATGTCTATATAAGCTAAGTAGTCCAATTGCTGCAACACAAAATGGCTCGGATCGTAGAGGATGTTGACGCGTGGGTGGTCGTTGGTGGCCGCCAGGAAGCGCTCAAAAGTAATGCCATCGTGCAGGTCTTCACCGGGGTGTATTTCGTAACATACGTCAACGCCGGCTTCGTCGAAGGCATTCAGGATAGGCATCCAGCGGGCCGCCAGTTCCTTGAATCCGGTTTCAACCAACCCATTCGGGCGTTGCGGCCAGGGATAAACGAAAGGCCAGACTAAAGCCCCCGAAAACGTAACGTGCCGGTCAATGCCCAGCCTGCGGCTTGCCTGAGCTGCCCATTTCACCTGCTGCACGGCCCATTCGGTACGCGCTTTTGGGTTGTTGTGGACCGCTTCCGGCGCAAATCCGTCAAACATCTGGTCATAAGCGGGATGCACGGCGACCAATTGCCCTTGCAGGTGCGTAGACAATTCAGAAATCTGAACCCCACAGGCCGCAATTTTGCCGGCTAACTCATCGCAATAGGTCTGACTTTCGGCGGCTAATTTCAAATCAATAAGGCGACTTTCCCAGGTGGGAATTTGAACGGCTTTGTAGCCTAAGTCTGCGGCCCAGCGGCAAATGCTTTCAAGGCTGTTAAAAGGAGCTTCATCGCCCATAAACTGTGCCAGAAAGATCGCCGGCCCTTTAATCGTGTTCATATTCGTTGATTTTTGTTTTGTATGAAAAGTGCTTATCCTTTTATAAATGGTTTGGAAACGATGCCTTCGTTTGTCACCAACTGAACAAAATAAGTTCCTGTCGGTAAATGAGAAACTTCGATCCATGTTTTTAAAACAGGCTCATGTTTATGGCTGTAAACGGTTTTTTGCAAGTTGCCCAGCACGTCAAAAACCCGAAGTTCAACCCGGCCGGTGTAATCGTCCTGCCACCAAACCTGCACATCGTGTTGCGCCGGGGATGGGAAGATATCAGGAGCGGAAGCAATTGGCTCCACCGGGTTGATCCCAACAACCCCGTCCGGGGTGGTTTTGACGAGACAAAAATCCTGAGCGTTGTTGTTATTCGCAAACCCGAAGGCCATCAGTCCGCCATCGGCAGTAAGCTGGCTATCATAAAAAAGATTGGCTTCTAATCCGTCAATTTCCTGTATCCAGACCGGCATGCCTCCGGGGGTGAGTTTTCTGATTTCCAGGACTCCACGCGTACCTGGGCCGCCAGAATTTGCAGGCTTCGAAGCGGCCACGAAAATATCGCCCGCTTGATTCACATGCGCCCGGGGCCATAAAATGCCGTTGCCTTCGTAGTAGTTTTCCCAAATCAGGGCGCCTTGCGGGTCTATCGCAGCGATGTAAAGGGAGTCCGATTGCCCTGGATTCGCATCGGTGTAGCCGGAAATTATATAATTGCCGTCAGGGGTGGCAGCCAGTCCGAAACCAATTCCGCTCACACTGCCGTAGGTCTCGCTCCACAACTGGTTTCCCGTTTCATCGTATAAAGCTGCCTGGAATTGCTCCGGCAGCGCAGACATGCCAACGCCGAGCAAGTTTCCTTCTGGTGTTTCGATCAGGTTGCGCAGAAAATTGTAGGCGTTAAAATTGTCGTGAACTTTGGACCAAAGGACATTGCCTTGCGCGTCTAAGCGGAGCAAAGTCGGTCGGCGCGTACTCGTCACCAACGGCGCACACAGTGCAACGATGCTGCCTCCGTCAGAAAGGCTTCGGATCACGGGAAACAAGCCAAAATCCGGCGTACCCAGTGGAAAATACTTAGACCAGATTTCCTGGCCTTCCAGGTCAAATTTCCGGACAAAAAGTACAGCGGGTTCGCCCAATTGAACGTCATAGGAAAATCCGGAAATGATAAAGGTCTCATCTGCAGCCAGGTCCAGCGAGCTTGGCCGCTCTATGCCGGAACTGCCCGTGGTCATTTCCCAGACCACATTGCCCAGTTCGTCGGTTTTGATGAGCAAGACATCAGTCAGGCTCTCCGGGTGGTATTTCGCTCCGTAAAGGATATACCCGCCGTCTGGTGTTTGGCGGGCGGAGTACCCAATTTCGTTGGCATCGGGGCCGAGATTCCAGTAGAGTTGACTTGATTGCGGCTCGACATTTGCGTCAAACAGGCTTAACATGGCGTCGTCACCTTCCAGATAAACGGCGGTATTGCCCACAACGGCTATCCCGCCGGAAGGCAACGGGATCATAGCCCGTATGTTTTCCGGAACATCAAAAGGAGCATCGAAGCCATTGTTTTCGTTCAGAAACATGCCGACAGAATCGCGGTGTTCGATGTGGTCGCCGCCGGCAATGAAAATATCATGATCGGGGCCATGCGCCAGGCGTATTGCGACAGCCCCTGACAACGCGGTATTGAATTTGGAAACCGTATTGCCATCAGCGTCAATGGTGAAAACTGTATTCACATTGGGCGATGTTGCCCTGCCAACAGCGGTGAAGAGGCTATCCCCGGACCTGGAGATGATGTCTTCTACCCGCAATAGCGGCTTCGGATTAGCGCCGGCGGTGGTGTAGTCCGATTTAAGCCAGATTTGCAGCAAGTCGTCACTTTTGAGTTTGGCAATAAAGCCTTGCCCCTCCAGGATCCCCGTCAGGAGTATATGATCCGGAGTCAGGAGCAGTCGGCGGCTAAAATTTTCTGTCCCCGAATCCATAAAAAACAAGCCCAATACGTCATTGCCGTCAGCACTCCAACGCTCCACCCGGATATCGCTGCCTCCGGAAGGCGTAAAAATATTCGCGGCAATGACAATACTACCGTCGGGCAATTGCAGGCCATCAACGATCTGATCATCATAAATGCTGCCAGTGGTTCGGGACCACAATACCGCCCCCGATGGGTCGAGCCGGAGGGCGTAACCATCGCGGCCACCATTGCCGAAACTTTCTGTATAACCAAACAAAAGGTGCCCGCCATCGGAAAGCGGGACATAGCCCTGCGCGACATCATTTTTAGGGCCGCCATACGTTTCAAAGCCGATTGAACTGCCGGTACTATCGGTTTCAAGTAAAAAAAAATCAAAGGCACTGTCACCATTAGCGATCGTGCCCGTTACAAAAAAGTCGCCGGATGGAGTGCGGTAAACATCGGCCCCGAAATCGGAATTACTGGGAGCTCCGTAGAATTTTTTAAACGAAATCTGCGCCTGCGTTGCAGCGCCTGCGAGTAGCGCAAGAATTAAGGTACAGTATGTTTTTTTCATATGTCTTGATTTTGAAAGACAATTGCCTGTTGCAAAAATGAAGTTTTCCCGACGGAAGTAGAAACAAAGTGCCCTATTTTGACGCGCTGCATACTTTCTTGCAGGGATTATGAAATGGCACCTAAAGTTTTTCCTACTTTAGCATGGTAAAGTTAGCAGGGGATTTATAAATTTATAAAACTGCTAACGGATTCAAACCCGGATGCAATGTCAGATTTATCAAAAATAAAAGTTACGTTGAAAAATATTGAAGCGCTGGAGCGGGAATTGAATCTCAGAAAGCTGCAAATCAACGGTCTACTCAATATTACCCAGGCAATTAACAACAATGTGCCAGCCGATGGGCTGTTCAACATGTACCACTCTTTTTTGAAATGGGAAATTGGCGTAAAAAAAATGGGCCTTTACATCAAAAAAAGTGGAAAATGGGTATGCGCTACTTCGATCGGGATCCCTGAAAACTTAATGGCTACCGATCTGAGCGCAGAACTTGGGCGCTATACCGGGCTAAACAACAACCTGGACGAAAGCGACAATCCGTTAATCCGGGAATTTGACGTGGTGATTCCTGTGCTGCACAAGGAACAACCCATTGCTTATGCTTTTATCGGCGGCTTTGGCGAGGAGGATGACATGTACAATAAGGTGCAGTTCATCATCACCATTACGAACATCATCGCCGTTGCGATTGAAAACAAACGCCTGTTTAAAAGGCAGTTGGAACAAGAGCGCCTGAAACGCGAGATGGAATTAGCCAGCGAAATGCAACGCATGCTGATTCCGGTTGCGTTGCCGAAAAAATCGCACTACGAAATGTCCAGCATTTACCAGCCACAGCTTGGGGTAGGCGGCGACTATTTCGACTACATTGAATTTCCTGACGGCAATGTCGTTTTTTGCGTCGGCGACGTGTCGGGTAAGGGGGTGGCGGCGGCTTTGCTGATGGCTAATTTTCAAGCCAACTTCCACACGCTGATCAATAAAAGATCCGAATTGGATGCATTCATCCGGGATTTGAATCAGTCGGTCAATCTCATTACGCAGGGCGACCGGTTTATTACTTTCTTTATTGCGGAATACAACCCGGCCACCCGATTGCTCAAATATGTGAATGCAGGCCACAATCCGCCGGTGCTCATTATGTTTGATAAAGTGTACCTGCTTAAGGACGGCTGCCCGATATTGGGGTATACCGATGCACTGAAGAAAGTTGAAGTGGGCAGTTTTGAAGTAGAAGGCGAAGCGACAGTTTTGTGCTATACTGACGGCCTGACGGATATTCGCGACAGCGAGGATAACTTCCTGGAGGAAGAATTGTTGTATGCTTTTTCGCAAAAGCATTATCGGCTTCCTGCCTTGGAGTTTAATCAAAAGCTCGTTGAATTCCTGCAAACTTATAACGGTGGCAGCAGCTATCCCGATGATTTTACGGTCCTGACCTGTCGGTTTTTTAAACCGTTGAAGTCATTGGGCTGAAACGTTTTGTGAAGTGCAAAAAAATCAGCAAATTGCGCTTGAAATTTTAAAAGAAAAATGAGAGATAAAACCGCTGCAGGCTTTCTTGCACTTTTTACCGGTTATTTGGGCGTTCACCGATTCTATTTGGGGCAGGTTGGAACGGGGATCCTGTATTTCCTGCTCATGTTTACAGGAATCAGCTTCGTTCTTGGAATCATTGATGCCATTGTCTTTTTCACCATGGATCAGGATCGGTTTGACATCAAATACAACCCGCAACTTTTTGAGCGCAAGATGGATGTTGATTTTTACAGAAACACCCACAACTACCGCGAAGAACGCCAGGCGCCACAACGCCGGGAAACCACCCAACAATCCCAGCAATCCCGGCCAAAACAAGCGCCCCCCACCCGTGGAAAGCAGAATGTTACGCTGAAAACGAGCGGCGTGGAAAAGTACAAGGATTTCGATTATGAAGGCGCCATCGCCGATTTTGAAAAAGCGCTGGAAGCAAATCCGCGGGATGTTGCAGTCCATTTTAACTTAGCCTGCGCTTACTCCCTGATGGAAAATACCGAAAAATCGTTGTTCCACTTAGACAAAGCCGTCGGATTTGGTTTCAGCGATGCCAAGCGCATCAAAGAACACGATGCCCTGGCGTTCGTCCGGGTGCAGCCGCAATTTGAAACATTTGAACAGAATGGATTCCGATTGGCGCCGCAACTGGCCGAACCCAAAGCCGACGATTTACTCAGCACAGCGCCTAATTTGCTGGAGCAACTCAAGCGCCTCGGCGAGCTGAGAGAGCGCGGTTTGCTGACGGAAGATGAGTTTTCGATGCAAAAAAAGAAACTCTTGGGATAAGTTTAACACAACGATAAGCGAACACTGGAGCAGAAGTGCCGTTATATGGCTAAGGATTATTGAATCAGCGCCGAAAATAGAACGAACAGCATGATTGCAGAGACGTTAATGTCAAACAGCATTGTTCCATTGAGATGGACGGATACCGGAGATGATGCCTTGCGTATGATGGAGGACTTTCATGTGCGGCATTTGCCCATCGTTGACCAGGATCAAAAGCTGGTCGGGATGATCTCGGAAGAGGATGCACTCAATAGTGAAGGCGATTTGGAAATGAGCGGGTACAACTTTTCACTGCCGCCGCTTTACGTGCATGCCTACGACCATATTTATGAAGTGATGCGCCTTTTGGCGGAATACCACCTGACAATTGTGCCTGTAGTAGATAAGGAACAGCATTACCTCGGCCTCATTACGATGGAGCGCTCGCTTCACCATTTTGCAGAGATGAGCGCGTTCAAAGAACCGGGCTGTATCCTGGTGCTGGAAGTTGGGAAACGCGATTATTCGATGGCAGAAATTGCCCGGATTGTAGAATCCGAAAATGCCGTTATCCTGAGTTCCTTCGTTACCGTTGTGCCCGATTCCATGCGCATTGAAGTCACCCTGAAAATTAACCGCCAGCAAATACAATCGCTTGTATCCACCTTTGAGCGATTCAATTACCAGATCAAAGCCTCCTTCAACGAATCAGACTACCTCGACACCCTCCAGGAGCGCTACGACGCGCTGATGTCTTATTTGAACGTATAACCGGGATATTTGTTAATGTAGATACCCGGTCCTGCAAAGATTCCGTTCAGTTGATAAACCGCAGAACAAATTCGGTATTATCTTTGATTTTTTCACAATATCAGGTAGCCTGTAACACCGGGTCACGTGGTGTACATATTCCCGAAACGACAGTTGAACATGATGAGGGCACTCTCTTTTATTCTGTTTGCATTCCTGTACACCAGTGATTTGTGTGGTCAGGAAGGCATTGCTCCCGAAGGAGCGGCCCTTTTTTCAGGCTTTGTGCCAAGTTCGACGGCAACTTTTGTATACATAGACACGATCACCATTGAAGGCAACCACAAAACACTGGATCGGATTATTCTACGCGAGTTGAATTTTGCGCCCGGCGACAGCCTTGCCGTGGCAGAACTGACCAATATTCTCGTCGCCCGCGAAGAACTCATCATGAACACGGGGCTCTTTGCCCAGGCCAATATTTCCTTTAAAAACTGGGAAGGCGCCACCAATAAAGTCCACCTCCACATTACGGTAGAGGAAGGGTGGTACATTTATCCGGTTCCTGTTTTTGAGTTGGCCGACCGCAATTTCAACGTCTGGTGGGTGGAACAAAAACGTGCCCTCAACCGCCTGAACTTTGGCGTGGAATTTACCCACCTCAACCTTACCGGCAGGCGCGACAACCTGAAAGTAACCGCAAAATACGGTTATACCCGTCAATACATCGTCGGATACAAGTTGCCTTTTATCAATAAAAAGCAAACCATCGGCATCGCTGTTGAAGCTGCCTATGCGCAAAACAGGGAAATTAACTACGCCACTCAAGACAATAAGCAAGTGTTTTTTCGGGACGAAGACGAATTTTTATTGCAGCGATTCCGGGTGGGAAGTGGTTTGACCTGGCGCCCCGGCTTGCGCATTTCCCACGGCTTTTATCTGGAGTTTCAACAAAACAGGATTGCTGACATCGTGGTAAAAGAGCTGAATCCGAATTATTTTTTGAACGGTCAGCGTTTACAACGCTTTTTTTCGTTTACCTATACTTTTGTTTACGACGAACGCGACGTCCGCGGTTACCCCTTGAAGGGAAGAGCCGTTTATGCGAACTTAGATAAGGACGGAATCGGGGCTTTCGGCGACCGCAACGGATTGACCCTAACCGCCGGTTATGACCATCATTGGCTGCTCCACCCCAAATGGAGTTTAGGCATCCTGACTTCCGGGAAATATTCGTTCATCAGGGAACAGCAACCTTACAACGACAACCGGGCTTTAGGCTTTGGCAAATACAACCTCCACGGGTATGAGTTCTATATTGTAGACGGCTTAGATATGGGGCTCTCTCGGTGGTCGCTGCGCTACGAACTCTTCAAAAGGGAAATGCAATTAGGCAAAATTATGCCAATTAAAGCCATGCGGCGTATGCCCCTGCGGGTCTACCTTACCGCCAACAGTGATTTCGCTTACGCAAATGACCCGTATCGCAATTCATCCCTCAATCCGCTGAGTAACCGCTGGCTTTGGGGCGGCGGAGCCGGAGTGGATTTTGTGGTCTATTACGACAAAGTCATTCGCGTTGAATACAGCTTCAACAACAGGGGCGAAGGCGGGTTGTTTTTAAACCTGAGTTTGGGTATTTGATGCCGGGACTGTCGTATCTTCGCGCCTTAAATTTTGTGCCGCTCATCCGGGCGCAAAGCAAAGTATACTTGTCAAATAATGTCAAAGCATAAAAAAAACAATGCCGGAAGCAACGGCGCCTTGCTCGAAGAAGATTGTATTGAGGTCATCGGCGCGAGGGTACATAACCTCAAAGACGTGGAGGTGCGCATTCCACGCAATCGCTTGGTCGTCATCACCGGGATCAGTGGCAGTGGCAAATCTTCCTTGGCTTTCGATACGATTTACGCCGAAGGCCAGCGCCGTTACATGGAAACTTTTTCGGCCTATGCCCGCCAGTTTATTGGTGAAATGGAACGCCCCGATGTAGAAAAAATCAACGGGCTCAGTCCGGTTATTTCCATCGAACAGAAGACAACGGGCCGCAACCCGCGCTCTACCGTCGGCACCATCACCGAAGTTTATGACTTTTTGCGCCTGTTGTTCGCCCGCGCTGCTGATGCCTATTCCTACATCACCGGTCAGAAGATGGTACGCTACACGGAAGAGCAGATGAAGGCGCGCATCATGGAGCAATTCAATGGGAAAAAAGCGCTGTTGCTGGCGCCTTTGGTTCGCGGTCGAAAAGGGCATTACCGCGAGTTGTTCGAGCAGGTGCGCAAGCAGGGCTATACCAAAGTGCGCGTGGATGGCGAGGTCATTGACATTTCGCCCGACATGCAATTAGACCGCTACAAGGTACACGATATTGAGGTCGTCGTGGATCGCCTCACCATCAGCGAAGCCCATGCCGATCGCCTGAACCTGTCGTTACAGGCCGCCCTCAAAATGGGCAACGGATTGATTTTTTTGATGCATATAGACGGCAAGGAAATTTTCCCTTACAGCAAACATTTAATGGATCCGGATTCGGGGGTGTCTTATGAAGAACCTTCGCCAAATACCTTTTCTTTCAACTCGCCATACGGCGCTTGTCCTTCCTGTAAAGGCCTCGGGATGGTCAACAAAGTGGACATGAAAAAGGTGATCCCCGATGATACTAAAAACATCAACGAACAAGGGATTGCTCCCTTTGGCGAAGTGCGGGACAACCTCACTTTCAAGCAATTGCGGGCCGTTTCCAAAAAACACAACTTTAGTTTTGCCACACCAATAAAGGACATTCCCAAAGCTGCCCTCGATACCATCCTCTATGGCGGCGACAGCACTTTTGAGGTGCAAATGGGCTATGGCGGTAGCGAACAATCCTACAACCTGGCCTATGAAGGTTTGGTGAAAATGCTGGAGCGCTGGTATGAAAACTCCAGTTCAGAAAAAATACGCCGTTGGGCAGAAGACTTCATGACCATTGACACTTGCCAGGAGTGCAATGGCGCGCGCCTCAAACGCGAGTCGCTCTGTTTCCGGGTGAATGAAAAAAACATCTCGGAGCTTTCTAATATGGACCTGGTGGAATTGAACGACTGGATGGCCCATGTGGAGCAAGAACTGAGCGATCGCCAGCAAGCCATTGCCAAAGACATCCTGAAAGAAATTCGCTTCAGGTTGGAGTTTTTGCTGCACGTCGGCCTCGATTATCTTACCCTCGACCGGCCTGCCCGAACCTTATCGGGCGGCGAAGCGCAACGCATCCGGCTGGCCACCCAGATCGGATCACAACTGACGGGAATTACCTATATTTTAGACGAACCCAGCATCGGGTTGCACCAGCGGGATAACCAGCGCCTGATAGAAGCTTTGCGCGAGCTCACCGAAATTGGCAATACGGTCCTGGTGGTGGAACACGACAAAGATATTATGATGGCTTCCGATTACCTGATTGACCTGGGGCCGGGAGCCGGAAAACACGGCGGAGAGGTGGTCGGCCAGGGTACGCCGGAAGCTTTTATCAAACGCGATACCATCACGGCAGACTACCTGACCAACCGGCGAAAAATTGAGGTGCCTGCGGTGCGCCGTCCAGGCAATGGCCTGTTTCTGGAACTCACCGGCGCTACTGGCAACAACCTGAAAAACGTAGACATCGTCATACCACTTGGCACGCTTTGTTGCATCACCGGCGTTTCCGGCAGCGGAAAATCAACCTTGATCAACGAAACGATGTACCCCATTTTGAGGCAATATTTCTACAACAGCCTCCAGAAACCCATGGCGCACAAAGCGATCAAAGGGCTTGAAAATCTGGATAAAGTCATAGAGATTGACCAGTCGCCCATTGGCCGGACGCCGCGTTCCAACCCGGCTACCTATACCGGCGTTTTTACAGATATTCGAAAAATCTTTACGGAACTGCCCGAATCCAAAATCAGGGGGTATAGCCCGGGGCGCTTCTCCTTTAATGTAAAAGGGGGGCGTTGCGAAGTTTGCGAAGGATCGGGCATGCGGGTGATCGAGATGAATTTCCTGCCGGATGTGTATGTGGATTGCGAAAACTGCTTAGGCCGCCGCTACAACCGCGAAACCCTGGAGGTTTTGTACAAAGGCAAAAGCATCAACGACGTACTGAATATGACGGTGAGCGAAGGCGTCGAATTTTTCCAGCATATCCCACCGATTTTCAGAAAACTGAGAACCCTGAACGAAGTGGGCCTTGGTTACATCACGCTTGGGCAACAGGCAACGACCCTCTCCGGCGGCGAAGCGCAGCGCGTGAAGCTGGCGGAAGAACTCTCCAAAAAAGATACCGGAAAAACGCTGTACATCCTGGATGAACCCACTACCGGCCTGCATTTCGAGGATATCCGGCACCTCCTGGAAGTTTTGAACCGGTTAGTTGAAAAAGGCAATACGGTGGTCATCATCGAGCACAATATGGATGTCATCAAAGTTGCAGACCACATCATTGACATGGGGCCGGAAGGCGGCCACCGGGGCGGAAAAGTCATTTGTGCAGGTACGCCGGAACAAGTGATTAAATATAAAGATAGTTTTACAGGACAGTTTTTGAAACTGGAGTTATCATAAAATTGAACAGTCATGAAAAAAGCTTGCTCTCTTTTCATCGTATTCACCTGCTTGCTGGGCACCCTACATGCGCAAGCGCCAAAATTTTCGGATTCGAAGATTAAAGCCCTGAAAAAAGAAGCAGCAGAAAAAGTACAGGGCCGTGCAAAGATGGCGCAGGTGATGGTGGATAAAATATTCAGTTTTTCAGAACTGGGCTTTCAGGAAACGGAATCCTCCAGGTATCTGACCGAAATTTTAAAGCAAAACGGCTTTAGTATTGAATACGGCATTTCCGGAGTACCCACAGCCTGGTGGGCGGTTTGGGGCTCGGGCAAGCCGGTTATTGCATTGGGGAGCGACCTGGATTGTATTCCCAAAGCCTCTCAAAAACCAGGAGTCGCTTATCACGACCCCATTCTTGAGGGCGCCCCCGGGCACGGAGAAGGCCACAATTCGGGCATCCCGCTGAATATTGTGGCGGCGCTCAGCGTTAAAGAAATTATGGAGCGCGAAAAAATTCCCGGGACACTAATTCTTTGGCCAGGTGTGGCGGAAGAATTGGTAGGAACCAAAGCCTTTTTTACCCGCGACGGATATTTTGACAAGGTTGACCTGTGCATTTTCACCCATGTGGCCAATAACCTGAGTGTTTCCTACGGGCAGGCGCGTGGCACCGGCCTGATTTCCGTGGAATACCTTTTTGAAGGGGAAGCGGCGCACTCCGCAATGGCTCCCTGGCGCGGACGCAGCGCAGCAGATGCAGTGGAGCTGATGAACATTGGCTGGCAATACGCCCGCGAACACCTTGATCCGTTGCATCGATCCCATTCTGTGATCAAAAACGGAGGCGACCAGCCCAATGTGGTGCCTTCCAAAGCTTCGATTTGGTACTATTTCCGCCATGTCACTTATCCAAAAATCATGGAAGTGTATGAACGGGCAAACCGCATTGCAGAAGGTGCTGCCATGATGACGGATACCAAAGTGTCGAGACGCGTGTTGGGTTCTGCCTGGCCGAGGCACTTCAATAAGGTAATCGCTGAAACGGCTTACGAAAACATCAAAACGGTGGGCCTTCCCCAGTGGAGCGAAGCAGACCAGCAACTGGCCCGCGCCCTGCAAAGCGAAGTGCAGGCGCCAAACGACTCAACCGGCCTGGCAACAAAACTGGATACCTTAGACCAGCCAATCCAATCTTTTGTCAGCGGCGGATCCGATGATATTGGCGATATTTCGTGGAAATTGCCCACCATTACTCTAGGCTATCCTTCCAATATTCCCGGATTACAGGGTCACCATTGGTCGAACGCAGTGGCGATGGCAACGCCAATTGCCCATAAAGGTGTCATTGCCGGTGCGAAAGTGGAAGCCATGACGCTCCTCGACTTGTTGCTCAAGCCGGAACTTGTGACCAAATCCTGGGAATATTTCAAAAACGAGCAGGGCATGAAACAGCAATACGTGCCGATGGTTTCCAAAGACGACAAACCAGCTACCTATCTCAATTTGGAAATCATGGAAGCGTATCGCGAAAAGCTGAAGCCGTTTTACTACGACGAAACGAAATACAGCTCTTATCTGGAGCAACTGGGCATTCAATATCCTACGGTGAAACAGAAATGAGGAAGTAAGAAGCGTACAGATAAACCTTTTTTAGTCGGTACTGTTTCCCTTGCATAAATTTGACCGGTCAGCGTTTGGTGAGCTTTTCCGAATAGGGCTTGAAGTCAAATTTAAGATAAACCTTTACTGCTGTGGCAATTTATTCAATCAGCGACTTAGAAAAACTTTCCGGAATCAAAGCCCATACCATCAGGATATGGGAACAACGCTACAGCATCATCACCCCGCAGCGAACGGATACGAATATTCGCTATTATGCTGACGACGACCTGAAGCTGTTGCTGAATGTGGCTTTGCTGAATAAAAACGGGATCAAAATTTCGAGGATCGCGAACATGAGCCAACACGAGATTGCAGAGAAAGTAGCGGCCATCTCGGAGGTGAATTTTGAAAACGACACACAATTGGACGCGCTCACCATTTCCATGATTGAAATGGATGAGTACAAGTTTGACCGCATTGTTTCTACAAACTCGCAACAAATCGGCTTTGAGCGCACGATGTTGGAAGTCATTTATCCGTTTCTGGAGAAGCTCAGCGTCCTTTGGCTAACTGGGTCTATCAACCCGGCACAGGAAAATTTTATCAGTTATCTGATTCGGCAAAAAATCATTGCCGCCATTGATCAGGAGCCGTTGCCGGCCAATAAAGCAGCCCAAAAGTTTGTCATCTATCTGCCCGAAGGCGAACGCCAGGAATTGAGCCTCCTCTTCATGCACTACCTGCTGAAATCCCGCAAAAATCGCGTGATTTATCTGGGACAGGATATTTCGCTCTCCGACCTGAAGGACGCTTGTAAAATTCATCGCCCTGACTTTATTTTCACCATGATCACAGAAACTTTTGCCAAAGAACCGGTGCAAAAGTATGTTGACCGGATGGCTTCGTCTTTTCCCGATTCCCGCATCTTATTTTCAGGTTATCAGGTTGTTGTACAGCCGGTGACGCCTCCTGAAAATGTTTCCATCCTCAAAAGTCTGCCCCAGATGCTCGAATTCCTGTCCTGGAATAGCGGAATGGCCAGCGTGATGAGCGTGGCTAAATAGTGTTATAAAAAATAGCGAATCGCCAATTCATAGCCCTTCAAACCTAAGCCAATAATACACCCTTCACAATTGGGCGAAAGCCACGAATGGTGGCGAAAAGCTTCGCGGGCAAAAACGTTGGAGATGTGTACTTCGATGACCGGGGTGCGGATCGCCGAAATGGCATCGGCAATAGCAAGGGACGTGTGTGTGAAAGCCCCGGCATTCAGAACGATGCCGTCATAGGAAAAACCGGTTTCCTGTATTTTATCAATCAGCAGTCCTTCATGGTTGCTTTGAAAATAGTGGAGGGTAACGGTTGGAAACTCCTGTTGCAAATAGGCAAAAAATTCCTCAAACGTCTCGTGCCCGTAAATTTCCGGCTCCCGGACACCCAGTAAATTCAGGTTCGGCCCGTTGATGATGATGATTTTCATGGCGAAAAAGTTTCGTTGCCTTTATTTGCCCCCTTGCCCTTTCATTAAAAACCCAGGCGGTGGCAGTGACCTGGTGACTTCAAGTCTAATGTCGTCAACTTAGCGAACGATAACCACGAAGTGGTTGAAGGTGAATAGCCCCCGATGCAATCGGGGGTTGGTCGCATAAACGAATTGTAACGGGTAACCCCGAATGGGGTTGAATGTTAATGCGTCACACCCTAAATTCAACACCATTCGGGGTTGGGCGTTACTTCACCGCTTCCACTTTCCCCCGATTGCATCGGGGGCTATTCACATTTGACCCTTGCAGGGTCTTTTACGACGCTAAGTTGACGACATTGCACTCAGAATGCCTCCCTCACTATTCACGTCCCACTAAATGGACATACAATAGTTAAAGATATAAAACGACAGGGCGAGGGGATAAGTTGTCCGAAAATGCTTCTTCAGACCGTCAAAGAATGCTGCACGAGTTTTAGAGAGTAACCTTCTGGAGTCCGTAAAGGCTCTGATTCTGTTCCTATCCCTATGCCGGTTGTCTTCTAAAGCGTTATCCCCTCTTCCCCATAAAACTCTTCCGGCTCGGGCGGGGGTGGCGGAGAATGTTCATTGATGGTCTTCCAGAGCAAATCCTTCAACGGTTCCAGGCCCTGATTCGCGACCGAAGATATAAAAAGGCTTTCTACGCCTTCCGGCAAATCAACTTTCATTTCCTCCTGCATGCCGGGGTCAATCATATCGCATTTGGTGATGGCCAGAATGCGGGGCTTGTCCAGCAGCTCGGGGTTGTACATCTCCAGCTCGTTCATCAGGATGT
>JBJXFD010000011.1:0-2822 GCA_046153985.1 Saprospiraceae bacterium | reverse complement strand
GGGCAGGAGCATTATTGTATCCTCCGGTCTATTATCGACACCACCATCAAAAATGGCCAATCCGTTTTCGGCGCCATCGCAGCTATAGCTCACATGCCAACGCCGCCGAAGGCGGCTGTATAGTTACGCATTACTTTGTCTATACCTATTATTCATAGGTTTTTATGACCATAAAATCAGCGTTATTCCCCGTTTCAGCCCTCCAAAGAATCCAAAAAATATTGGATTTTCTCTTTCAACATCGCGTCCTTTTCTGTCAGTTCTTTCTTGGCAAATTCAGCTGTGCTGCGCGCCTTAGCCATGTTCCCCTGCAATTTGTACACGCCAGCCAGGGTCATCCAGTATTCTGCCAGGCCTCCGTTTTGTGCAGCGGCTTTGGCCCATTTTTCGGCTTGTTTTTGCACCTTTTTGTCCTCAGGGAATGTACGCACCAGTGTTACCACCAGGTCGTGGAGTTTGGCAGAATTGTTTTTTATTTCGGTTTTTTGATAGGATTTGGCTGTTTTTAGGAACATCCCGGAATCTTTGACCGCTTTAGCATAATTCATGTCAGCCTCGTAACCAAAGACTGCTGCACGTGCGGGGTTGCTCGCTTTCATTTTGGTTTTGGCCTCATTGAGCAGCGTCTTGTTTTTGAACTCGATGGCTTTTGCAACGGTATTTTTACAGGCTTTTTCTACCCGGGCATTCACCGCATCTTTGCTGGTTACAGCCTCCACCTTGTCCCGGTTCTTCAACAACAGCTCAAACACCCTGCTGTCAGCATCCACGGCACCTTCAAGGATGAACTTGAGATTGAATTCAGTGGTCAGATCTTTTTGGGTGTTCAGGTATTCGTTCGTTATTTTTAGTGAGGGTTTTCCTGCTGCATTGAGCGCTCGAACATAATCGAAGAGCATCTTGGGTTCCCGATCTCCTTCAGCGTACTTTTTCTCGTAGTCCACTGATTTGTCATTTTTGCCCAAAGCTTTTTTGCCCGTTTCGAGGAGCTGCTCAACATTTTTTCCACCGACTTCCTTCAGCACTATTTTCTCGGTCGCATCAATAAACATCAAGGTCGGGTAAGAATTCACAGGGAATTTTCCGGCAAACTCCGCGTTTTCCGGCATCTCCATGTCAATTTTCAGATTAATGAAATTGGCGTTGAAAAACTCGCCAGCTTTTGGATCGGGGAACGTTTGGGCTGCCATACGCTTGCAGGGGCCACACCATGACGCGAATGCATCGACAAAAATCAGTTTTTCTTCTGATTTTGCTTTTTCAATGGCTTCAGACCAGGTACCGTGGAAAAATTCGATACCCTGGGCAGAAAGGGCGTTGAGGGAGCAGCTCAGGGCTAGCAACAAAAACCCGCCTGCTTTGCGGCTTTTGCCTGGAATTTGGCTCTTGAATAGCATATTACTGACAATAAGAAGTATATTTTTCATGCAGTGCAATTTTTGTGCTTGAAACGCTGAATTTCAATTTCAGGTTGCAAAAGTAAGGTTTTTCCAAACGTAGAATCCAAGTCTGAAAACTACGGGCATGGGTTAACCAGCAGCAAATCGGCAAAAATCTTCTGCCAGCAAAAGAGATTTTCCTTGAAAATGTTTTTTCGGATGCAGATGCTTTTGCAGGAGGAAATTCACTTCTGTATCCTTTTCCAAAAAAGTCATAAGGGTGCGCAGTACCTTGAAATAGCGGGCCAGGTCGTTGGACTGTGGGATATCTCGCGCTTCAAATCGTGTCATCGTTTTTTGGAAAATGGAAAGATCGTAGGGTGCGTAGGATTCAGGATACCGAAATGTCAGATAAAGCGCAATCATTTGAAAATCACCATGGTCATGGTTGTTTTCGATACTGGTAGATTTGGCTTTTCGGTAATCGCGCAGCAGGGTATCGCAGCCAAAAATGAAGCGAGATACTCGTCCTTCTACTGCTTTGGTTTCGTTAAAAAGATCGTCGAACATTAACCGGACCGTAAGCGGATCGAAGCGCCAAAATTCAATCATGATGCGTTTGGGCTGCCAGTTTTCCGCTTGCCACAAACGGCGTGTTTCTGAATTGTAGAAAGCCCCCTCGAACATGGCAACAGGATCAGCGGTCTCCAGATCCCAGTGGTTTTGAAAATGTTGAACCGATTCCCATTTATATACAAAAGGATGGTTTTTGGTGGTTTTTAACCACTTTTTATACTCGGCGATGGCGGTATTTATTTTGGAAAGAACCACGGGGATTGGGTATTTGACGAGATGCTTAATTGCTTGTTTTGGGGGCAAGAGCTTGGTTTCAGGATTGGTCTGCCTGTGGTGTTCAATACCTTTATACACGCTTCAATTTTTCACCGGCCTGTTCGAGCAAATCCTCCGTTTTAGCGAAGCAAAGCCGAATTACTTTTTCGTCTTTCAAATCTGAAAAAAACGAGGACACGGGAATAGCCGCAACGCCAAATTCGGTCGTGAGGCGTTTGCAAAAATCAAGATCGGGCTCTTCGCTGATAGCCGAGTAATCAAAAAGTTGGAAGTATGTTCCCGCACAATGCAAAGGGCGAAAACGCGTGTCCGACATGGCCTGAAGGAACGCATCTCTTTTTTGTTGATAAAAACCGGACAGGCCCAGGTATTCTTCTGGATCGGCCATAAAATCAGCAAAAGCGGCCTGCATTGGGTGATTTGCCGAGAAAACATTGAACTGGTGCACTTTGCGAAATTCTTTGGTCAGTTCGGGTGGCGCCACGCAGTAGCCCGTTTTCCAACCTGTGTTGTGGTAGGTTTTACCGAAAGAATAAATGGCCAGCGTACGGGCATACAGTTCAGGGTATTGCAAGGTAGATGCGTGTTTTT
>JBJXFD010000010.1:0-31589 GCA_046153985.1 Saprospiraceae bacterium | reverse complement strand
GTCCGCGTTCCTAAAAAGCCTCAATTGGAACGCGGACGACGCTGCGAACACGGATAACGCGGAAGAAAACGCTGTGGAACACAGCGGTTTAGACAGCGAAGGCTAAAGCCCTGAAAGCGGGAGGGAGGTAGCAGAGCATCTAAAATTTACACGGAGTTTCGCTGAGTTAGGTGTAAAAACTCCGGTTACTCCGACTCTGCGACATCTTAATCTAATGTCGTCAACTTAGCGACGTGAATGACCCGAAAGGGTCAAATTTGAATAGCCCCCGATGCAATCGGGGGAAAAGTGGAGTGGTGAGGTAACGGCCAACCCCGAATGGGGTTGAATATAAAAAAAGTGGTGTGGCGTATTTAACATTCAACCCCATTCGGGGTTGCGCGTTGCAACTCGTTGATACGACCAACCCCCGATTGCATCGGGGGCTATTCACGTTCAACCACTTCGTGGTTATCACGCAATAAGTTGACGACATTCGTAATTTTAATCGCGCCGAGCTTTTTTCCCAGCTTCTATTTTTGCCAGCTCCATCACCGAATAAACAAACACCGAAGACCGGGGCGGGATTTCATCTTCTTTTTTTACAAAAATGAGGTGCGACATCCGATCCTGGCTCAGTTTGACATTCGAATTTGGGGTAATTAGCAGCATCTGAAAATTCAGGCTGCTGAGCAAATCGAGCAGGTAGGTGCTGTTTTCCGGGTCTAATTTGCTGAAAGCTTCGTCAACCATGATGAAGCGGAATGACTTCGCGTTGCGGCTGTCGGCGCTGATGTTGAATTGATACGTCAGCGCCGCAGCCAATACCGTATAGGTCAATTTGGCTTGTTCTCCACCCGACAGGGCGCCCGTGCTGTCTAAGAGCGTGCCGGGTTTTGGCGTATCGTCGTGGGTGTAGAATTGCTGGGTTCGGAACGTGAGCCAGTTGCGGATGTCGGTTACTTCGCGGCGCCAATCGGGGTCTTTGTCTAAACGCTGAATGAGTTGTCCGATGCGTTGAACGGTTGCGCGCAGCAGCTCCTGTTGCTCGTTTGGCGGTGCGAGGCGAAACGCCGCCCGGTCGAAATCCCAATCCTTCAGCAAGTGATAAAACTCGCCAATCCGGCCTTTCCGGGTATTGGATTCGCAAACGATTTGCAAATAGGTATCGGCTGAATAGGGCAGGGTGCGCAGCGAGCGGTTGATGTTCGCGATGTTTTCGTGGTGATCGGCCAACTGCTCCGTAAGCTGTTGCTGAAAAACCTGCATGGCGTTGCCAATGTCATTGCCAGCACGGGTTTCGTAGCGCTCGCGCAGGGCGGGCAACTGGTCGTTCTGGATGCGTTCGAGCAGGTCGGTGTACTGGCCAATGTGCGCAATGGCGGGGTGCTCCGGTAGCGCGTAGGTGTCGTCCGACCAGGAAGGGAATGACTCTAAAATGTCCTTTTTGGGGTTTTTGAACTGGCTCATCAGCAGCAGGAGTTCCTTTTCGATTTTGCTTTGCTGCTCCCGGATTTGGCTGATTTTACTGTTCAGTTGATTGCCTAAATGTTGCTGAATTTTCCCAATGCTGTCGAGGTCTAATTCGTCCAGGTCGCTCACCATGGGCTGCAATTCGCGCCAGGCCGGACTATGGTCGTCTAAGGTAGCGGCGTCGTTGCGTTTGAACCGCAGCTCGGTGTGGCGGCTTTCGACCTCGCCCGTGGTTTTGGTTTGTTGCTGGAGGGTTGCATCCCGTTTGCTTTGGGCATTTTTCACCGCTTGCTGCACTTGCTGGTGTCTGGTTTGCAAGGTTTTGAGCTGTTCGGAAGATTGGCCCAATTGCTCGGACTGTGCAATCAACGCCGCAATGCGCTGTTCTGTATCTCCAAAATTGAGGGCGTTGAAGTGCTCAAAATCGTGCAAACGCGCCAGGTCGGCTAATTTTTGATCGAGCTGGTGGATGCGCGTTTCAATGGGGCTGAATCGCTGATCCAGCAGCAGGAGTTCATTTTCGGCACTGCGCAGCAACTGTTCGGTTTGGCGCAGGTTCTCTTCGTTGTCCCAACCCAATACAAACTGGGTTCGCAGCTTTTTGCGGTCGTCTTTTTGGTGCTGCTTGCCATTTTTATAAAGTCCCTCCGGCGTCAGGGCCTGGGTATGTTTTTTATAAGCAGCCGTGTCGGAAGTGCAGTGATGTGGGTACCGGCGGTTGAGTTCATTGCGCAACCAGGGCGCAAAGGGCGATGCGGGTTGCACTGCTAATTTGTTGGCGGCGGTATCGGGGCTGATGTCGTTGTTCAGGCTTTCGCCGGCGTTGTCGTCGGCTTCGATGAACCGCAACAGGACGCCCAGATCCGCGTCGCGCACCCGCTGCACAACTTTGGCTAAGTGGCGCGGCGGCACGAGCAGGTGGAGGGAAAAAGGCGTCAGCAATTTTTCTAGGGCGTATTGCCAATGCAGGCGCTCGGCTTCTATCACCTGGGTTAGTTCGCCAACAAAAGGCAGGTCTGTTTCGGGAATACCTTCGGCCTGGCATAAACGCGCCCGGACGTCAATCAGGTCAACGGGCAGGTTGTTCCGGCGGCGGCGCAGCGAAGCAATTTCCAGTTCGAGGGAAGCAATGGTTTGTTTCAGTTCTTTGCGTTGGCCCACCAATTCGTCGCGCAGCGCGTTCTGTTCCCCTTTTTGAGCTTCCAGTTCCTGCGCTTTGCGATCTAAGTGTTTTTTTTGTTCAAAAAACAGCGCAGCATCCGGATTAGGCTCCAGGCTCAATGAAGTGGCCAGGGTGGCATAGCGGCGGGCTTCGTGGAGTTGGCTCTCCCGGCGTTTTTCCAGCTCTTCCCGCTCGCGTTTCAACTGGTCTAAGCGTTGCCCGGCTTCGTTTTGCCGGATCTGGTATTCGATGTCTTTATCTTCCTGACGAAGGGTGTCCAACTCCGAATCGAGCGCTCCCAGGTCTTCATTCAACAACCCGAGCCGGCCTTGTTTTTTTTCAATCTCCGTTTCCAGCAAGCCCACGTGTTGCTGCGCAAACCAGGGCGACAGGGCGCGTTGGGCGAGTTCCAGCCGGCGCAACTCGTCGCTTCCGGTCAACCATGCGGTGTGGTGTTGCACCAGCGGCATCAGCATTTGTTGCTGGCAGGTGGCTTTATCTAAGCTTTGCTGGGTTTCGGCAATGTCGGCGTATTCCTTTTTCAGTTGTTCAAAGTAGGTTTCGACATCGGTTTCGTCCAGCATGTTTTCCCGGATGAACCCGTCGAGGTTGCCCAGGACTTTGATGCCCGCCGTTTTGCCCAGCAGGCTCAGCGGTTTGGTCCGACCCGCCTGGCTGTTGCTGCGCTCCGGCGACCGCATGCCGATTTTTGGAATAAAATCCAGCGCGTATTCGGTAAACGTATCGTAGTTTCTTGCCTGAAAGTTTTTGGCAATCCCGCTGTTAAATTCCCGGATGTCTCCCCCAAACTGGAAGTGTTCTGCGATGTTCAGGGCAATCGGCGCGGTGTAATAGCGCTTTTGCACCTGGTCGTTTTTGAACCAATACAAATGCGCCAGGGTATAAAACTGGTTGTAATCTTTGTTGCTGAACACGCCCAGCAGAACGGTGTAGGTGCCCTCGCCCGGTTCCGTGCCGCGCAGCCGGTCTTTGCCCGCTTCCGAACGCCCATACACCCCGAGTACATAATCCTCGGTGCGGCGGATGCGCTTGCGGTCTTCAAAACCCGCTGATTGGTTGTAAAACCGCTCCGGATTGGGCGTCAGCAACGTGATGAGGGCATCCACGAGGGTGGTTTTACCCGCTCCGTTAGCGCCGCAAAGCAACGCGTTTTCGCCTTGAAGTGGCATGACGTACACGTTCTGGTGGAAAGCGCCCCAATTGAACACTTCCATGCGTTCGAGCCGGAATCCCGCCGTTTGGGCAGAGGTAGAAAATAAAGTCAGTTCGGGTTGGTTCATGCGTCTATGGATGAGGCGATCGTATTCAATAAATCCTGAAGGCTGTCCGCGTCGACGAACGCTTTCAGGATGCGGCGTACATAGTAGCGGCGTTCGTCTTCGTTTTCAAGGGTTTCAGGGCCAATGGCTTCCAGAAAGCCCATACCTCTCAAGTCTTCTACCGTTTTTTTCAAGTCTTTCAAAAAGCGGTGCTGCGTGTTGCGTTCGCGGAAAACAATTCCACCATTTCGCGGATTTCGCGCAGGCTCATGATGGGTTCCCGGCTGGCAGTGTCGCGCACGGTGTGTTCGTCTAAGCGTTCGCGCAGCAATACGCAAAGGACCGATTGGTCGAAATTGAGGGTGCGTTTGCGCATCAACCGGGGAAGGTGGGCAAAATCTTCCTGGTCTTCTTTGTATTGCTTTAAAAAAGCAAAACCTTCGTTGCGATCCACGATCAGTTGCAGACCAATCTGTCCAAAATACCGGCGCAGGGGTTGTTCGTACAACTTGGTCAGATCCTGCCAGTGGCGCGCTTCTTCTTCGTAAATGACCCCTTGCAACAGCTTGATTGCAATGGGGGCAAAATGGTCGGGGGCTATGGGATCGGTATCGAGTAGTTCTTCCATTTTTTGTTGAATGTTAAACGGGTCCTTTTACAAAAAATACCCGCGCGCCCTGCAAAAACTGTTCTTTGCCATCCGCATCCAACGGCAATAAATCCTGTTCGCCGGGTTCGATGAAATGGCGGTTGTCGGGCGCCGCGACAATGCTCAGGTACGCCAGTACTTCCGCTAATCCTTCGTTGAGCGGGTGTTTTTTGATCAGGTCCAGCAGGGTCATTTGACCGAAAGTCTCCAGTGCGTCGGCAAGGTGTGCGTTTAACCGGGTTGAAATCAACTCTTCGCCATCCAATGCCAATTCCGGGCGATCCGACGATACGGGCTGCGGCATCGCGAAACGAAAGGCGCTTTCATCCGGATGTGGGTTCAGCTTTTTCTCCAAAGGCAATTTAACGGCGGCGCGGTCGCTTCCGATTTCCCAAAAAGGGGCAGACAAATTGATCGGGCTGTTTGCGAAATCCGGATCCAGCACGGCGGCTTTGATGGCGGCAATGCGTTCTTTCAGCAGTTGCCGGTCGTGGGCCGTATTTTGCGCCATCATGCGGGAAATTCGGTCTGCAATGCGCCGGTTGGCATCCATTACCGGGCGGGCTTCACTCAGCAGGTGGCGGTGCAAGCGGGTCAGCAAGCGATCAGAGTCGTGTGCGATCTCGTGTTCTTCCAGCACGTTGATTAATTCCTGCACGTAGTTGGCGAATTGTTGCTGCCGTTGCGCGTCGCGGAGTTCTTCGAAGAAAGCGTTGAAACTGATGCCCTGCGGCGTTCGGTCGAGTTCGTCGCGGGCGTCGAGCATGCTGCCGAGCAGGGCGCCTTTGCTGCCATCCTGGGTGGCTTGTTTGCGCAAAATGTCGGTTCGGATGCGCTCGAAATTGCTTTCTACCGCTTTGAAATCGGTGGAAAGGGCGCGGACCTGTTCCAGCAAGCCATCGTATTCTTCCTGGATGCGCACGGCATCGAAAGGTTTATAAGGCGATTTTCCAGACTGGATATCTGTGATTTGGCGCTGAAGTTCCTGTTGCTTTTCGGTGAGTTCTGCAATGCGGTCGGCGTCGGTTTTTTCCCGGCTGTTTTCGATGACGCGGCGCATTTTTTCAAAAATATCATCGAGTCGGGAGCGGGCGCCTGAAAATTCGCGCTGTTCCAGGGTTTCCAACCATTGCCAGGCCCGGGTGGGGTGTTCCGTCAGGCTGTATTCGTAGCGACCTTCTGCATTGTTATCGCCCCGAAGGTAGCGTTTGTCGCGGCTTTCCCAGTCGCGCAGGAGGCGACGCGCGCGGTTCCGGTAGCGCTCAAACAGGGGGATTTCGCCTTCTTCCTGCTCGTCGAAGGGTTCAAGTTCCGTCCACTGCTCCAAATAATCGGCCAGCAGGCTGATGAGTTCTTCGCGGGCGATGCTCTTTTTGCCATCTCCAAACGCTTCTTTCAAAAAAGCCAGCGCCAACACCGCGTTTTTATCGCGCAGGAGTTGGAGGGTATTGGCCTGATTGAAGAGGCGGTTTATGGAAGCAAGGTTCATTCAGGCAAAATTAGATCAGATCAATGGATTTCCTGCGGGAGGACAAAAGTAGTGCCAGCGGGGGAATCTACCAAATGGAGGGTGGAGGTTTTTACTAACAAAAAATCATGAGTCATCCTGAATTTTCTTTCAGGATGGCTCATGTTATTTTAGACGGGTTTTGCTGTGTATCGTGCAACGAGGTGCAGCGCACCCAAATCTCTGTAAATTCGGACCGCTACACGGTGATCAAGGTGCAGCGCACCGAAACAACAGTCATTTCAACTAGGTCAATATCACGGTGCGCTGCACCTGGCTACCCCTTATTCCCGTGGTTCTACAAAGATTCGGGTGCGCTGCACCTAAATCACAAAATTCGCATGACTCATGTTGCTGAAATTTCAAAAACTTCAATGGAATTGGAAGGCCTCCGAAAATTTCTTGCCGGATTCATCCAGAAAAAACTCAAAATCTTCGCGTTTTAGGTGGTTCTCCGGGAAATTATCTAACTTAATAGTATCGCGGGTTTTGTTCAATTGCCCTACAGGCCCTCCAATCGGGATGCTGTTGTTTTCATCAAAAATCCGGTAAGCGACGATTCGGCTGGGGAATACGAGGATGGTATCGGCGCCCTTGTCTACGGGTCTTACGAATTTCTGCATGGGGTATTTGGCGTCTTCAAGCTCCTGTTCACGCATCTCGCGAACATAGCGGACATTGTCCATCTGTGACTTGACAATCACAGCAAGGAGGCCCAGCAAAGCAATGACAAATACCGATCCGATGCGCACTGCCCGAACGTAGTTGCCAGATTGAAAAGCCAGAAATGCGAATATCAGCGCTACAATCAGCCCAATAACGGGCAATAAAAACAGTAGCCGCATTCCCCATGCTTTCGGATCATCGGCGGAACCCGGCGCGTCGAAAGACATGGCAAAAAGGAAAAGATACATGAAGCCCAGACCCACGATGAGTGCCGAACCTAACAGGAGGAGGAGAATGGCAATGATTTTCATGTTATTCGATTATAACTGTTTTTCTAACCAATCGCGGAATTGTGCAGCAGTTGGCGCTTTCATGTTTTGGCCGGCAAGTTGCAACTTCATATACAATTCCTTGTTTTTGAGGGAATAAACCGTTGCGTCGGGGTCGTCGGTGTTTTCAAATTTGATGGATGCAATGGCTTCCTTCAGCGCTTCCTTACCCAAATCATCTTTAGCAATGTCTTTAAGCCCGTTGTTTAGGTCGCGGAAGACAACCCCTGTGAGGCGGCTGAGCGGGTAAGAATCATAGGCGGTGAAAGTATCCCAAAGAATTTCGAGTGCAGGCTCATATCCCAAAGTTGTTTTGAGCTGTTCCTGAAATTTTGGCACGTCATTTTGTTGTACTTGTTGTGCGAGGCGTTTTTCTGCAAGTCCCATTTTAAATTGTTTTTATGATGAATAAAAATGATGGGACAAAGAGAATCGGATCGCTGAAAAGAACCAAAAATCTGCCTACGTCAATACCACTACATGCTTTAAAATGGTACTGTTCTTAGTATGTTTTTTGGGTATAAGTGATTGAAAAAGAATATTTTGTTAAATTATATTTGCATAATCCAGGCAATCAAATCCTGCTCCGCGTCCATGCTTAATTTTTTGCGCAAGCGATGGCGGTGGGTTTCAACACCGCGCAGGGACACATTGAGCAAAGCAGCGATTTCTTTTGAGGATAAATTGAGCCGTAAATAAGCGCAATAGCGCAGGTCGTGTGCGGTCAGATTTGGGAAACGCAGCAGTAAACGCCGGAAAAAATCGGGGTGTACCAATTCGAAGTGCCGTTTGAAATCTTCCCATTGCGCTTCGTTGTTCAAATTGCCTTCAATCAGGCGCTTGAGGGTGCGCAACTGGGCCGGGTCGGGCTGCGCACCCGCTTCTTTGAGGCGTTGAGCCACGCTTTGGAGCAATTCGTTTTGTTGCACTAAGTGCAGGGTTTGGGAAGTCAATTCCCGGCTGCGGTGTTCGAGCGTCTCGTGGAGTTTTTCTTCCCGCAATCGGCGCGCTTCGTCCTCAATGCGCAATCGGGCAATCTCTTCGTCCTGCAAGGCATTTTCCAAACGACGGCGGCGACGCACCTGCTGCAAAATGTAAAGCAAGCCGGCTAACGCCAGGAGCAATCCGATGGCAGAGGCCGTCCAAAGCAATCGCCTGTTGCGTTCTATTGCGATGTTTTTTTCAAGCAAGGTTACCTTTTGATCGCTTTCAAAGCGCGCTCGAATGGCCGCTAATTCATCGCGTTGTTCCAGGTTGCGGAGGCTGTCCTTCAGGGTTTGGTGCGTCAGCAACCATTCGTAAGCCGCCGGGTACCGATTTTCCACGGCAAAAAGCGTATACAGATGTTTGGCTGCATCCATTTGATAACCAAGCGCTTGTTGCAATCGGGCAAGCTCAAAAGCCTGTCGCAGGGTATCTTCGGCAGCCCGGTATTGACCCTGCCGGAGCAACACTTCGCCGACATTGCCCAGCGTGCTGGCCTGGGCTTCCAGGTTATTGTTTTGCCGAAAGAGCGCCATCGCTTTAGAAAAATACAAGCTGCTGTTTTTTAAATCGTTGCGGCGCAAATAAATGAGACCAATGTTGTTGTAATTAGAAGCCAGGCCCCTGGCGTCATTCAGGTTGATCTGAACCTCCAGCGCAGCCCGATAGTAGGACAGCGCTGAATCGGGTTGTGCCGTCCGGCTGAAAACAAGGCCAATATTGCCCAATACATAAGCGCGCTCTGCTGCTTCGGTTTGCAAGGCCAATGCGCGGCGAAACTGTTCCAGCGCTTTTGGGTAATCTTCGGAAAGGTGGTAAAGAATGCCCAGGTTGTTGACGATTTTTGCCAAACGCACCCGATTTCCTTCTTCCTCTGCCAGTGCGATGGCGGGCAGGTAATATTGTAAGGCTTCAGAATACCTTCCCTGCCGTTGCAATCCAAGGGCAAGGAGGGTAAGGGCGAACAGTTCGCCGGGTACGAAATTCATTTTTTTCGACAGCCCGAGGGCTTCCTGTGCGCGTTGTGCCGCAGTGGCAGGGTCTGAAAAGCCTTCCAGCGCTGCTAAGCGGCAGAGGTTGAGCGGATAGAGCGTGTCTTGCGGCGACAGGCGCCCGATGAGCTGGCGCAGGCTGTCCATAACCGTTTCTGACTGGCAACGTGCAGGGTTGGCTAAGGCCAAAAAAAGGAAAATTGCAATGAAACGAAAGGGTTTCATGTAATCAGGATTTTGAAACTGTCGGAAATGCGAGGCCAGGGCGCGGTACTCGGCCTTGTGCCAGACAATTTCCTGGGGCACGTAGCGAAGCACCGTTACAGGACGTCGGAAGGTATGTATCGCAGCAGATTTTTTCATTTTCCCCATTTTGCTATTGCGCCTTTTTCGTTGTCTGCCAGGGTTTTCAAAAAAAACACCCACCCACGCTCTGTATCTTCTGCTGCAATGTAGCGACCAATATTGGCATACAATACTTTTTTGGTAGCATTGTCGAGGCCGGAATTTCGAATCAGGTCGTCGGTAAGGCGAAGGATGCTAATGTCCATTAGTAATTAGTCTGCGGATGAAAAGCTCAACACAATCCGCCCATCTTTAGATTGAATGGTGAGTTGTTCGTAGCCGTCGGTATTTTGCAGGGTGATGAGTTGCTGCGCTGCATCATAAGTGTTTTTGGTTTTCATAGGAACCATATTGCCTTTATTGTCCATCGTCGTGCAAAATAAAATACGGCCTAAAACCAGAGCCTGTTGCAGGCTAAATTTGCCTTTGGGAAGATACAAGAACTGGGAAATACCGCCGTGGAAACCCTGTTGTTCAAATTCTGCGCCATCTTTGTACACCCGTTTAAAATGTTCAATTAGTCCTTCTTCGGCTGAAAGGGGCAACTCCACACGCCCGCCGGCAAAAGTGGAGGGATAAAACCACTCGGCTTCGTAAAATCCTTCTTCGGAGGATTCGATGCGCGGCGCAAAAGGCATCAGGTAGCCGTCGAACAAGTAGCCTTCTTGTCCGGCACTGGTACGCACTTTCACCCAGCCCCCGCTTAGCTCGAATTCGCCGATTCGCTCAGCCACATATCGGTTGGCAGGATCGGGGAGCGCCAGTACGCGGACGGGTTGGCCGTTGTAAGGCACATTGGCTATTTTCTGGCCTTCTTTGGAGGGCGTTTTGCGCAGGACCAGCCCGCTCCGTGCGTGGACGTAGAGTTGGTCGCCAACCGCGTAGGGCTGGGGGTCGGTTTGCGATGTGAATACAGTGGCGAGCCAAGCTGGCGTGGCAGCGTTTGCTGCGGAAAATGTACAAAAAAAAGTTGCCAGGATGAATATTGTCTTTTTCATATCAGATGTATGCCGGAATGCCCTTCCGGCAGCTTTTGTTACTCAACGCCAGTGATCTCCACAATATTGGGATAATGTTCAGTGAGCGACTTTATTCCTGGCAAGTTTCATCCGAATCGGTGTATGGGAAAATCTCCTTAGGTGCTTCAAATTCTTTCCACCAGCAGCCGTAGGGCAAGTCGGTGGCGCCAAGTATCAGGGTTCGTACCGTCCAATCGCCATTTTTGCTTTTTTGCCAAAGCACACAAACCCAGTCGTCGAAAGCTTCTAATGCTTCGGGGTCAATTTGGGTTTTGGTGTAGTCAATCGGCTGTCCGTTTTTCTGGCGGGGTACAAGCTCGCCGTAAGCCCAAATGCCTTGTAACTTGAGTGTTCGTACTTCAAAAACGACTTCGATGCCGAGCTCTTTTTCTATGACCGGACGCAGTAGATTCAGCAGGACTTTGCGTTCAGCATTGTTTTCTACTGTGGTGGTTAGTGTGTTTTGAGCCTCCGAATTCAGCGCGATACTCAACATTAGGGCCATGAAGGAAAAGCTGTTTTTCATAAAATAAGGTTAATTAAAGAAAATGGTTTAAAATTCGGATTATTTGAATCGGAAGGCGCCTATTAATTTTTGCCCGTGAATAGTATTTTTATCCACTGTCAATACTTCACTGAAGGCGCCCGTAGTCGTTTTTTCCGGAACAGGGCTTGTCAGGCTGTTGGTGGTGGTACGCAAGCTGCCCGTGATTTTTATTTTGACAAGCGTTGAGCCCGCTTCCAAAATCTCCCAATGCCCTGATCCTACGCGAATGGTTTCCGATTCGTCTACGGTTACCGTAATGGTTTGCAGGGAAAAAGTACCGTCGCCGCGAAGGGTGAACAATTGTGAAAAATCCCGCTCCAGGCTGCTCTCCGACGATCGGACACCCCGATCCAAGATTTCCGGCAAAGGTGTTTTGGCAACGCGATTTTTTAATTCGTTTTTTGCTGTTGTAATTTCGCTGTTCAGGGTAAATGGCGTTTCTCCATCAAAAAAAACGAGGTCGCTGAGGGCAAGGTCGCTGTATTTTTTTCCTGGAAACACGGTTTTGATGCGCAGTTGAAAAGTCGTTCCGGTGATCGGCGTTGCAAGGGTTACCAGTTGGCCTGTTTTGGTGTCTTTCAGGGTATAAGTTTGCAAGGCAGTGTTTTTTAACCCAAATTCAAACCCATTCAGCCGGGCGTTATTGCTGAAACTTTCGGGACTGCGCTGGTAGCCGTTCCAGATTTTGAAGGCGGTGATGCGGACGGGTTTTTCAAAAGAAAATTCTATCGTTTCCCCTTCTCCGGCATTGGCCTTATTGGCCTCAACCCAAGCCATTTCCAGATGCCCGTCGAATAAGCATTCAGGGCCATAAGCATATCCCGGGGAGAGACTGCTGGAGGCACGAAGGGTACCGCTCAAAGCTGCTGGCGCCACAAGCTTAAGTTCCTGTCCTTTTTCGCCAAATAGTCGGAGCGATTTGAAGCCGGCCGGGGGCAGATTTTTGAGCTGGAACCACGGGCCAATTTCGGATTCCACAGCTTTTTCCAGGTTGGTATGCGTGATGCGAATGAAGATTTCGCGTACCGGGGCGTCGGTTGCTCCTGTGAGGTCGAGTTTTTCGCCAATGACAGACTGGTAAAGGGTTTTGCCATCGAAGGACAAATCCATGAGACCGCCTGCTTCTTCAAAAGCGCCGTCCGTGCCGATGGCTTCGAGTCCGGTAAGCTGCACGGGCTTGGCAAAACGGATCAGAATGCCCTCGTTCGGCCCGGCGCCGGGCAGTGCATGCCAGTGGGTGGCAGGGTTGTCGTCGAATAGGTTGAGCACATTGGAGCCTGTGTTGGTGGAGGTGGCATATACGCCGTCAAGTAACGTACTTCCGGGCGGCAGGTGCTGCACGTCAACACGAACCGACACTGATTTTGCAGGTTGGGATTGGCTGTTACCACTGCATGCGGAGAAAACAAGGAGGGTGAAAAAAAACAAGGTGGTTTTCATAAAGCTCATTTTTGCTTTTATAAACATGCTGCAAAAGAGCACACAAAGGCATAACTGAGCCAAAAAATGGCCCACGTCATTGCTACTACATCCTTGAAAAAATGAAAAACGAGGTGAAAGCAGGGCAGATATTTCAACTAACCCACCATCAGTGATCTCAAATACGCCACCATTTCTGCATGGCCTTGTTCCAAGGCAAACGATAACGCCGTATCCCCGTTGCCATCGGAGTAATGCACCCGCGCGCCGTGGTTCACCAACATTTTTGCCATAGCCATTTGGTTGCGATAAGCGGCGTGCATGAGGGGAGAGGCGGCCTTTTTTCCTGCATTGTGGACCGTGCTGCCGGCTTTGATCAACAATTCGGCAGCCTCAAGATCGTTGGAACCGGCCACCCAGAACAAAGCGTGCCTGCCGCCTTCTGCATAGTTGATGCCGAAATTTCGAGCCAAAAAGCCCAGCAATTCAGCATCCCCCTCAATGGCTGTGTTCATGATGAGATCGAGCGTATGATCGCCACCGCCAGTTTCGTCTAAGCGGCGCCGTTCGGAATAGAGTCGAGCTTCGTGGGCGCTGTCTGGTATTTTTTTGCCGGATTTATTCTTTTTGCTCATGAATTGGATGGTATAGGAAATATATATTCCATTTTGCCGTTATTTCATTTTATAAAAGCGAAATAACGGGGATAAAATGAGTTATATCACAAGAAAATCGGAAAATGAGATACTGCAATTGCTCCAATACTTCCCTGCGGTAGCGATTGTCGGGCCCCGGCAAGTTGGAAAAACCTCACTTGCCAAATATTTGGCAAACCACTTAAAGAAATCTTCGGTCTACTTTGACTTAGAAGATCCCGATGATCGGGCCAAATTTGCCAATCCCCGCTTGCTGCTTGACCCACTGGCCGGTAAAACGGTCATTTTAGATGAAGTTCAAAAAATACAAGGTTTGTTCCCTGTATTGCGCAGCATCATTGACCGTGACCGCCAACCAGGGCGATTTATCCTGCTGGGTTCAGCTTCACCTGATCTTATTCGTGATGCCTCCGAAACCTTAGCAGGCCGAATTGCTTATTACGAACTTACGCCTTTTCTGTTTTCAGAAATCGCCTACGCAACCGATTGGCAAACCCACCTTTTCCGTGGCGGGTTTCATGGCTCTTTACTGGCTCCAAACGATGAATTGGCTCAACATTGGCGCAAAAATTTTATCAATACTTATCTTGAACGCGACTTGCCCATGCTTGGCCTCAACGCTGAACCTACGCTCACTTCCAAACTTTGGCGCATGGTGGCGCATCTGAGCGGCAGTGTGTTGAACATGGAAACTATTGCGTCTGGTTTAGGCATTAGCAATACCACTGTGCGAAAGTATCTCGATTTTTTTGAATCTGCCTACCTCATCCGGCGTTTGCAACCCTTTACTCCTAATCTCCGAAAGAGACTCATTCGCACCCCGAAAATTTATTTGCGCGATACTGGTATTTTGCATCAACTACTTGGGGTTCAATCATTCATTGACCTTTCGGGGCATCCGGTCGTGGGCGCTTCATGGGAGACTTATGTCATAGAACAAATAGCAGGGCAACTACCCGGATGGGCTGAAATGTACTACTACCGAACCGCTGATGGTACCGAAGCAGACCTGGTGCTGGCACGAGGCGGGGTGGCTGAAATATTGATCGAAATTAAGTTTGCTACAGCCCCAAAGATGACCAAAAGTCTGCATATAGCAAAGGCCGATCTCGGCACTCAACGTAATTTTGTGGTTTGCCCGGTCGGCCAGGGTTTCCCCCTTACAGAGGATGTTCAAGTGTTGGGCATAAGTGAAATTGGCCGGGTTTTTGAATGAACTGGATTCTTGTCGTAAAATTCCGGATTTTTGACGAATTGCCTCAATAATAAAAACCAACAACCTACATTTTTGCGCCTCACCTAAACCTGTTATTAAGAATGACACCGACTAAAGCATCACGTACATTCGTGAACCCACTTATCAAGGACAAAGCTACTTTTTTAGAAACATCCGCTGAAACAGGGGGTAAATTTACACTGATTCAAATAGAATTGGGTCCCAACGGAGGCAACGGACTTCACTACCACAAAACTTTTGACGAAACCTTCACCGTACAGGAAGGCATATTGGGGGTTGAGGTAGACAAACAGATCCTTCATTTGAAAGAAGGCGAATCTGCAACGGTTCAAATGGGGCAGTTACACCGGTTTTTTAATCCTTCCGCCACGGAAAAAGTTGTTTTTAATGTCTTGATAGAACCCGGCAATTCTAATTTTGAAAAAGTAATTCAAATCGTTTACGGCCTGGCTGCCGATGGGCGTACAACCTCCAGCAGCGTGCCCAAAAATATGTACCACATGGCTTTGATTGTTCAATGGGGCGATACCAATGCTCCCGGCTTTTTTACGGTAATCGTACCCATATTGAAATGGCTGGCCAAAAGGGCAATCAGTAAAGGGATTGATCGGGAGTTGTTGGATAAATACGTAAAGATATAACATTTGCCCCATCCACCACGCAATCCCCCAACTCCAGCATTGCATTAATCAAAGCGATTTGCGAAAAGCAATTCAAATCTTCTACCCGAATAGATGCGGGGATTATTCGCCCTTCCCGCAATAACCGCTCCCGCTGAACGCCTTGCAACAGGGGCGTTTCGGGGGTATACCATGCTGAACCGTCGCAGAAAGCTAAATTGCTGTAAGAGCTGTCGGTCAGGAACCCGTTTTTTACGATCAGGATGTCGTCGCAGTCGCCTTTTTGCGCGAACAGCCGATTGAGGGCGCTGCGGTCTTCGGACTTCCAGGCATAGTTTATGGCATTGTCTGCAACGAGTTTCAGGGTGCGGATGGGGCGGGGCGTGTAGGGTGAAAATGCTACCTGTAACAAGTCTTCGGCATAAATCACCCGGCATTTGTAAACGCCTTCACGGCAATCTGCCGGAACCTGCAACCAGTCCGCTAAGGGTAGGGTAGGAGGGGCGTCCGGAAAAAAATGCTGCCGGGTGCGTTGCAAACGGGCTTCATGCAAGGGCAACTTGCAGGGCAGGCCGTTCTGTATTTTGATCGTTTCGATAAAGCGGGACATAGACTTTGTCAATGAGTTCCTGGTATTCTTTTTCGGGTTCGCTGTAAACGGTGATGCCGCCGCCGCTTTTGTACAGCAAGCCTTCCGGCGTTTTTTCGATGAAGCGGATCATGACGGCGCTGTCCACATTCCGGCCGTCGAAGCAGCCACAGACGCCGGTGTAGAAACCCCGTTCGTAGCGTTCGGCCGCCGCGATGATGTCCAGCGTTTTTTGTTTGGGCGCCCCGCTAATGGAACCTGCCGGCAGCAGTTCGGCAAAAATATCGCCCAGCCGTTGCTGATAATCCGGGGGCAATTGGCCGCTGATGCGGGAAGACACCTGCAAAAGGTCTTTTTCAGACGTGGTCAGGCGCTCCATGTAGCGGTAGCGCTCAACCTGCACCTGCGAAGCCACCCGGCTCAGGTCGTTGCGGATGAGGTCCACGATGGTGGCGTGTTCGGCTTTTTCTTTTTCGTCGTCTAAGATGCGCTGGGCGGCGTTGGGCAGGCTGGCGTCTATCGTGCCTTTCATGGGACAGGAAGCAATGATGCCGTCGTTGATCTGCACAAAAGTTTCGGGGGAAAAAACGACAAATTCATCGCCAACGCGCAGTTTGTAGCGGGCCGAACTGTATTGGAAAATTTCCTCCAGTGTTAAGTTGGTGACAATTGGCGTGGGAAAAGTGAGGTTGGTGAGAAAAGAATTGCCGTTGTGTTGCTGGGTGACGACCTCCTGAAAAGCTTCGAGGTAGCGGGCATAAGCGACCGGGTATTTTTCAAACCAAATTGCTTGATCGGAAGGCAAAATGGACTTTGCCATTGCGTTGCCTTTTTCGTTGAAATTGAAGGCAATGTTTTTGGAGTTGAGCGTTTCCAAAGGTTCCACCAGCCATTGTTTGGCCTCAAAATCAATCAAAAACAAAAAAGGGGTGCCCGATGCACCATATTGGTTCATCCGGGTTTGGGCTTCTTGTTTTGTGATTACTTCGAGGGATGAATGTTGGTGCATGTTTTTGGAAATCAAAGATTTTTGTTTTTTTTACCACATAGTTCACATAGTTGTTTTCACATAGTTCACATAGTGCTGATGCATCCCGGGTGTAGTTCCTATGTGGTCTATGTGACCGATTCTATGTGAACTATGTGGTAAAAAAATAAGTCTACGTGGTAAAAAAATAAACCTATATGGTAAAAAAACTAATCCATGAAACTATTCTCCGACAACAACTTCAGCAACACGCCGTTCGTCCAGCCGAAGCCATCCTGAACCGGGTATTCGCCGCCGCCAGCTTGCAGGGTCATGTCGAGTACGTTGTATTTTTCCACCATTTTGCCGGTGTTTTTGTACACTTTTACGTTCAGGTGCGTCCAGCGCTGGCGGATGTTTTGGGCCAGGTCGTTGTTCCCGTATTTTCTCAAACCCTGGATCGAAATCCACTGCAAAGGCGCCCAGCCGTTGGGGGCGTCCCATTGCTGTCCCGTTGCGTTGGCCGTTGTGACGATGCCGCCGGGTTTTAGTAACTCGCGCTCCAGGACAACGGCAGCAGATTTAGCCTGTTCCGGCGTTGCGATACCAAAAAACAGTGGGTACATGCCAGCTGCCGAAACGACGTCCGTGCGTTGGTTTTTTATAAAATCATAGTCCATAAAATAGCCTTTTTCGGCGTCCCAGCAATAGTTAATCAACACTTCTGCGCGTTTTTGGGCAATGTCGAAGTAGCGTTTTGATGCGGCCTGGTCGCCTTTTTGCGAATGCGCTTTGGACAGGGTCATTTCAAGGTTGTAGAGCAGCGCGTTCAGGTCAACGGGGATGATGTCGGCGGTGTGGATGGTGGTCAGCGTTTTGCCATCGGCGAGCCAACGGCTGCTGAAATCCCAGCCCGACTCGCAGGCTGCGCGCAGGTGGCGGTACACTTCTTCTGCCGGGCGGCCACTTTTGCCCGCTGTTTGAAGGTCTTCGCGGTAGCTTTCGGCACGCGGGGTTTTGCGGTCATCCCAGTAGCGGTTGAGGATGGCGCCGTCAATGAGCCGCACTGCGCGGCGGTGGGTAGGTTTCGCATCTGACAGCGTGGAGCTGCCGTCCATCCAGAAATTGTATTCTTTTTCCAATTGGGGCAGGTATTGCGCCAACGCCTCATTGCCTTTGGCTTCTGCCAACAGACCGGCCATCAGCGCAAAAAATGGCGGCTGCGAACGGCTGTTGTAGTAGGTGCGGTTGCCGTTGGGGATGAAACCGAGCTCGTCAATCAGGTAAGCGAAATTATCCACCATGCTCTCCATCATGTCCACTTTTCCCGCAGATTGCAAACCCAGCATGGTGAAATAGCTGTCCCAGTAATAAACCTCGCCGAAGCGGCCACCGGGCACGACATAAGGATTGGGCAATGGAATCAGCGTACCCGTCGAAGCATCGTCTGCGCTGCGGGTGAGCACGTCCCAGAGCGCGTTGATGTGGTCCTGCGCCGAGCGCGTGGTGTCGCTCACAAAACCGCTTGCAAATTTGTGCGGCGGGTCGAAATATTGGAGGACAAAAGCCCGCAGGTCAAATTTCTCCTGATTTTTTTGTGCTTCGTAAGCAGCCAGAATTTCCTTCACAGGCACTTTCGGGGTACAGTCAGCAAAAGTTTTTCCATCGGGAAAAACACTGGCGATTTGCACCGCGATGAACAGATCGCCGTAGACTTCTTCCGGCGAACGGTATTTGGCTGTTGCTGCGTCATTGGCAGTGGAATCGTTTTTGCAGGAGGTGGCGCAGAACGTGAATAAGGCGCTCAAAAAAAGGAGTGCGAGGCGTGATCGGGACATGTGTAGTGGTGTTTGATTGAGGGGGTAAAGCTAAGAATAGTTGGCAGAGATACGACTACTTATGGTCTGTCTTTATAGTCCGATAGGTGTGTTATGCTCAGCCCAAAAAAAACGATTTGGTCGTTGAGTGGAGTCGAACGAACTCCGTTTTTGGAACCTTTCCATGCCATGCTCTCGCATGATAAATCTCAGAAACCGACTAAATGGACAGACACTATTTCCGGCTAATTGAAAGAATGGTAAAGTCAACTCGTCTGTTTTTACTTCTATTTGCTGCATTTAAATTATTCACAATTGGTTTGGAAGCGCCGTAACCCTTATATTGAATTTGTTGCGATAAAACTCCATTCTTCATTAGATGGTCACTCACGTTTTTTGCTCGCTCAAGAGATAGCACCTCGTTCGTCTGAGAATCTCCCCCGACATTATCCGTGTGCCCGCTGACTTCGATGATAACGTTTTGGTTCTCTTTTAATGTTTCAGCAATATCGTCTAATAAATAGTAATATACTTGTCTAATCTCCGATGATTTAAAATCGAATTCAATTGTTTTTTTCAAGACATCAAAGTTAATATTAGTGCTTTTTTCTTCATCCTCCTTCTCTTTTTTATTTTTGCTAAAAGCTGAAAGCAGATTCTCCACAAACGATCCCATGCTTAAGAACAGTAGCTTGGAAGCTTTAATAAACTCTTTAGAACTAAGTTCAGATGGCGCAATGACTGCAAGTATGACAAGGAAACCAATAAAAATGGAAAAACCAAATATCATGAAAATTGTTGTATTGTCTTCTATGCCGTACTTTTTTAGCATTACCACAACTGTAAGCAATGCAGCTATGATAATTACAATAGACATGGTAATTCCAATAAACAACTTGAGTCTATCCGGCATTGAAACTTTGTTGGCACCTTTATCCATAGGGTCAGCCACTTCTAAAGGGGCTGATGGAGGAGGGGGGGAGTTAACAGGCATGATGTCATGTTTTTTTAAAAACCATTCTTCGAAATATTCACAAACGAGGATTTGATGATTTTTATTGTTAATGATTTTATTAGAAAAATATCGTTCAATAAACTCATTTTCTGGAACTGTAAAAGTAGGTTTAATGGTTTTTAGGATGTAGTTAATGTAATAATTTTCATCTTTATACAAATAAGATCCTTTGTTTCTTAGATAAAATAGGATTTGTTCGTAGCGATGCTCAATTTTTACTTTTAAAGGCTTTTCTGAGCCTATATCTTCAAATGAAATATTATCTAATAAAAAAGGGTATCCGCCACAATAGTACATTATTTGATTAAAAATCGTTTCAGAATATTGCATCTGTTTTTTTTCAAACTTAATTCTTAGTAATTTTTTACAAGCATCAGGTAATAAATAGTTGATTTTTTTGCCAAAAAAATTATTTAAATACCAATCATCTCTTAGTTCTGAGTCCAAAGGGTAATTATAGCTCACTATGATTGATAAATCAAGCGTATTTGAAACATCCTTCATTCTTTTAATTGCAGGTTCATTAAGGATTGAATTTTCGTTATAAGCTACAAAGTTTTTTTGAAAATCATCTAAAATAAATAATATTTTTTTATCAGGATATTTAGCTTTTACGGTTTTGAATACTTCATGAAGTATTAAGTCAAAATAATTTGAATTTATTGTAAAATTTTTTATGTTAATATTTTCTAGTTGATTATAGAAGGAATCCTTAATGTCGGATAATGTATAGCGGTCATTAATGTAAAAACTTATATAGTTCTCGAAACACTCCTTTATAGACGTTGACTGTAGATGAATATATTGCATAATATAGGAGATTCCTATTTTAGGAATACCAATTAGCTTTATTGATTCACCATTTTTTATTAGACGCTCAATTTCAAAAACTTCTTCAATTCTTACAAATTCATTAACATTAGCTTGATTCAACATAATATTAATTTATTGATTACGATAGGCTTGAATGGTCAAATTAAGAAGGTCGCTTTTTTTGCAAAATTTTGCAAATAAAGGATAGCGAAGTTTTATAAATCCTGGCTTATTTTGATCAAAAAGAATTAAGCCATATTCTTTAAGGATATCAACAGCTGAAAAAACTGAAGTATCATTAATTGTAATGTCATAATGTTCTCGCAAGTAAGTTTTAATCTTATCAACAGAAAAGCTTGTAATGGTTTCAGTTAAAACACTGTTAGTAAAGCAGTTGTCATAAGTTTGGTCGCCTATATATGAAAGGATCAGTCTAGAGTTAATTGAATCATCTAACCATTGTTCATTCCAGACAAACTTTAAATCCATAAATGTCAGCGTATTGACCGCTTCATTCAAATCATCAGGCGTGATTTGTTTCAATTCTCTAATTTCATCATCTTTTACCAATAATTTAAATAATGAAGAACATATTTTTACTAGTAAAAAGGGGTGACCAGATGTATATAACCATAATAAATTTTTAGTACTTTCTCCAAATAAAAAATTAAAAGGTTCTTTTGAGAAGCTTTTTTCTGCAAAGCCAAATGTTTCTGATTCTGTAAAATTTTCAACTTTTTCAACTTTAAATCTACCTCCCAGTAATTCTGCCCAATGTTTATTATATCTGGATGTCTTGATAAAATCTTGGTAACCAGTGACTATGACATTGATAATTGAGCTGTATTCATCTCTTAAGCTTTTAAGAAAACCGGGCATTTGATAACGGAAGTCCTGGGTGATTGCATCCTTCTCACTTACATCAATTTCATCTCTATAGGCTATGTTTTGGTATTCATCAATTAGCAATAATATTTTTTTACCTGATTTAACTACATCTTTTTCAACGATACTTAGTAATTCTTTAATGATATTTACTTTTAAGGATCTACTCTTTATTAATTTTTCATATTCAGATTTAGACAAAGTAATATCAAAATTGTTGTCTAATATTTTATATATTTTTTCAAATAATGCTTGAAAATATTCATCAGTAGAATAAAAATCTGTTGATACTTTTAATGGGATAAATTTTTCTTTTAAATACTTTGGATTATTAGCCAGTTGATTTAGGATAGAAGATTTACCACTCCTTGGTGCGCCAACTAATAAATAGTATTTGGAATCTGTGCTGAAGGTTAAAAGGTTGGATGCAATTTGTTTTAATAATTCAGTCCTTCCATAAAACAATCCAGATGTAGAAGATAGTTCTCTTCCACTTTCGCCTTCTTCAAAGGGGTTGGAAATCTTTTTTTCGAGAATAACTTCAGGAAGTTTAATAGGATTCGTTGTTATATGATGCTTGTTTCTGTTCAAGTAATAGTTAATTTTAAATTCTATCATTGGGTTTTTGTCATACTCTTCCCCACCAAAGTAATAAGTGTTAAAGACAAAAGGTACTATGGCGGATCCCGATTTTAAATCAATTGTTGTATGGACTTCATTTTCATACCGAAAATCATCAGAATCAGTTGATGGCTTAATTTCAATAGAATTTAATTGAATTTTTGCATGATTTTCATTCGTTAATTTAAAACTAACACTTGCTTTGCTATTTGAGATTTTTATTGGGTTATTATCAAATAATTGAATGTTAAAAACTGGGTTCTCAGTTCGCTCTAATTCAAAGTGTTTTAGTTTGGAATGTAACTTATCGAGAATAGATTTAAAAAAAACAACTTCAAAATACAAGGATGAAGAATTATTTGCATTGTCTAGTCCTATTTTAATATTTAATATTGATTTATTTATTTTTTCTATTCCTTTGGCAATATCTAAACTTGTATTTTTTGTTACAAAACCTTCACTTTCCTCCACTCCTTCGTGCAATTTATCTATACTGCTTAAAAGAATATTTTTTTGCTTACCTGTAAATTTTTCTTCTTCGCTAAAATAATCTTTATTGACAATGTGTTTTAATATTTTCGGGACTTCAGTGTTGTCAAGCAGCTGCAAGTATAGGTTATAAAGATATTGATACATAAAAAAAAATTTTGAATCTTTGTTGTTTTCAACTGTTTTGTTAACAAATTCCATGAATTTAATTGCATCCTTTTCAGAAGGAGCTTTATTTCCGCAAAATTCAAGATAATCGGCGAATTCTTTTAATTTTTCAGTTATTTCATTTATTTTTTCATCGTCATCTTCTATATAATCATCTAATTCTGCAAATCTGTCCATCAGTGACCGCTCCATTGATCTTGCCATCTTAAAAGCATATTCTTCACCTTTAGTGTTTCTGATTTTAATAATTTCAGCCATAGATATATTATTGCTGACATTATTGTTGATTTTTTCTTCGGGTGATGCTTCCTGTCTTATGTTAACTGCGGAGGTTTTCCTTGAAACACTTGCAATAACAATAATTAATACAAGTGCAAGTAAAACAACAATTGCAATTGAGATTGTATAGGCATTGAGAATTTCCATACTATTTATTTTTCATTATTAAACAAGTCATCAAAATCCTCTTTGATAGCAACAATATCCGGAACAATAACCGGCGCTGGAGGAGTTTTTTCTTTCTTTAAACCTAATGTTTTTAAAGAAAAGAAGCCAACAATAAAAATTGACGACAATGTACCAAAAAAAGTACCAATAAGAACCATAATAGCAAATGATTTCAGTTCGGCAATGTCTAAAATTAAAATCGAAATTACAGGTAGTGCAGTCGAAAGGCTGGTCAAAATATTCCGGCTCAAGACACTATCTATGGCTCCGGATACTAGCTTCACGGGATCCATATTTGTATTCAGTTTATTTGCCATATTTTGAATGTGTCCCCACAGTACAATTGAATCGTTCACTGAATACCCTATTATAGTAATGAAAGCGGCAATTACGGTAAGGTTTATCTCTATATTGAGGAGGAAACATCCGATAAGCATAAAACTGATGTCATGAATAACACCCAGGAAAATTCCAAACGAATTCCAGCCATGAGAGTGAGTCTTTACGACTAATCCTTCTACATTCTTTAAAAAGAAGTCATCTATTGGCTTTTGAAACCAGAATAAGTACAGTCCCAGGATAATAAAAGCAAATATCATAATTGACAAACTCATGAAAAAGCGATTGCCTGATAATTTATTGTCTATGGAGTTTACGCTAAGCAAAGAGAGGCCATGGCTCTCGGTTAGACGGCGAAGGTCATTGTATTCTATCTTTGATTTTTTTGTGCCGGGAGTAAAGGTAGTAACAACAGGCAAGGAATCTATAATGCTCGTATCCGCTTTTCCTGTTTCTCCAAACTCTTTATAGCCTTCTTCCGACGGGTACTGGGAAGTACCATTTGTTTCTCCTATGGAGTCCTTCTCAAATTCGACCTGGGCATTCATTGTAATCAAATATCTTTGATTCTGAGTGCTTTTTAGCTTTTGTTTTAATATTGTGGATTCAGGGTAGTCCTTTTTAAAGGTCGAAATGAAATTATCTACACTTGATGGATTTTCGCTGCTCACGATAATTTGAATACCGGGGTGAAAATCCGAACCTAATTTTAAACCGGAATTGGAAAAGTAAGAATTAAAAACTAAAAAAACAGCACACAATATGGCGCCGATTGACATGAATAAGTAAGGTTTTCTGATTTTGAATATGTTAGTTCTTGTGGTTCTAAATACCGAAAAAATAGAAAAACCTGAAAAATGGGCAAGGCTTTTTGTATATGCAAGCATTCTTCTTGTAAAGAGAATGGTTAAAAAAGAAGCCCCTATTCCGGCCAACATTGCAAGGCCAAAAAACTTTATTCTGTCGGTGAAAAGAGTGAGAATTATTACCAATAAAGTAGAAACAATGGCGTGGAATAATATTCGCCCTTCTCTCCTGAATGAGTATATTTCCTGTACAACGGACTCGAAATTAGAGATTAGTTGAACTTTACTTTGTGCTTTATTTAACTTTGGAATAAGTGATTCAAAAATAATGATAAAAGAATCCATTCCCATGCCGAGGGCCAAAACAAAGCCTGCAATAGCTGCAAAATCTACAGTTAAGCCGAATGCCGCAACAAATAAGACGATTGTAAAGATAAGAAAGCATAGAGAAAGGATACCATTTACCAATAGCCATAAGCGATTTGAGTAAGCTAAAATGATAAAAAGTATTAGAAGAGTCAATGACAACAGAACAGCTAATAGTCCTTTGTCTAAAACCTCTTCGCCAAGAGTAGGTCCTATTTCTGAAAAGCTTTCTATTTCAAGAGAAATGGGTAAAGAACCAGATTTTAAAAGTGTTGCATTGTTTTCAGCCTCCTGGATTGTGTACTTGCCAGTCAATACACCTTCTCCGACTATCTTGGCTCTTAGCGTTGCAACAATTTCGATTTGATCATCAACGAGAATGGCAATATCTTTGCCCACGTTTTTACCTGTGAATTCAGCGTATTCCTTATCGTAAGGTGATTTGTAACCTAACTGAACTTTGGGAAATCTGTCATCTGGGTTCAATGTATTTGAGGTTGGTAGAATAACTTTTATGGAAGCAGGATCTATCATGTCTCCCGTAAAGTAAGCCGAACCTAATTCATAATAATATCCATTATAATAATATAATTTTTTATTGTCTAGTGAATCAGGATATTTATTTAGAACAAGACGCTCAGTTAAGTGATATGTTTTTCCAACGATATCCAACACTTGTTCTTTCCCTTTAACACTTGGAATACTGACAATAAGTTTATTGCTACTGTTGATGTAAACGTCAGGTATTGTGTTGAGTTTTCTTTGTAATCTGTCTGTTATAATCTCTTTTGTAGTTTCTAATATTTCCTTTTCTGTTTTTCCAGAATAGGAAGCCTTTGTTTTTGAAAAATCCGGGCGATAACTAACAATCACCCCGCCTACAATATCTAACCCAAGCCTAATCGGCGAATCCCCACGAAGGATTGGACCTATTATTGAAACTACCAGTAGTAAATAAATAATAAAAATTACACGGTTCAGAATTTTACTTCTTTTCATGACTATTGAGATTTAGTTGATTTTTCTCCTTTTCCTAAACTTGATCTTGCCAAAATACTTCCTGCATAAGTATGGCGTATTGCAAAAAGATACAATATAAAGACGAATGAACTGTGTTTTCTAAACAAGGATGTATCTTCTTTGGCAATTCAGCAAAGTTAAAGCAATATATTTGAACAAACAACCTTATGTTCGATATTTTATTTTTATGGCTTGGCCGGAGGTTGCTCCTCCTCCGTCAACAATCCATCTAAAGAAATGGAGCCGGTTCGAAGATGTAGCGACGAATTCATTCACCAGCCTTGCAATCCGTGAATAAATTCGCCGGTACAACCTCCGGCATCATCTACCGTTCATACAGATTTAGAAACCTAACTTATTCCGAAAAATGGTCGCCGGTTTTAGGAATCTATGGTTTATCTTCACTACATAAGGAACGTGTCGTAGATAACTTCCCTGTTTGGGCGGTCACTTAGCTTATGCTAAGCTCCTTTCTCGCGCCTCGCATGATGAAAAAATAGCCTCGCCTGCTCCATTTAACTTATTTCGCCATGTTCCTAAGATAAAATCATCTGTCCAATACAACCACCTGCCCACCTCGCTGCTCTTTTCTTCAACTTCGCTTTCTGCAAGTTGTTGTTTTTAAAAATCTGACCATCAATATTTTAATCAACGAGCTGCTGTTTCCTGGCGGCCTGAAATTCTATTGCTACCATGTCAAAGAAGTACCTGTATTGGCTCTTATGCCAACTGCTTTGCCTATGCGCCAAAGCCCAAACGGCCGAAGGAACAACGAATTTTGAAACGTATGAAATTGGCGGCATTCGGGTCAGTGGCAACGAAAACAGCGAAACGGCCTTACTGCTCACCGTAGCCGGCCTTCGGGTAGGCGACCGCATCCGCATGCCCGGCCCGGAAACCACCAAAGCCCTGAAAAGCTTGCTGAAACTGGGTTTGTTTTCAGATGTGCAAATCCTGCGGGAAAAATCCGTGGGGGACATCACCTTCCTGGAAATCGCTGTAAAAGAACAGCCTCGGCTGTCCGGGCACGGCCTAAGTGGCGTTCCAAAATCATCCATGCGCGACGACCTGAACGAGGCCCTCCGTGGCATCCTGATTCCCGGTACCATCGTTTCCGACAACAAACAGGCCGATGCCGTGAATGCCATCAAAGCGCTGTACCTGGAAAAAGGTTTTGCCAACGCAAGCGTGATGGTGCTGAAAGAGCCTGGCAAAGCAGAAAATACATTGCGGGTGGTTTTTGAAATCAAAGAAGGAAAAAAGGTAAAAGTACAGGACATTGCAATCCGCGGGAATGCCTGGGTGAAAACGGGCAAACTCCTGAAACTACTGCCCACCAAGGCCAAACGCAAGTTTTGGAAATCTTCAAAATACCTGCCGGCTGAATGGGCTACCGGAAAAAACACGCTCCTGCAATACTACCAAACCCTGGGTTTTTTGGATGCAAAAATCACCTCCGACACCGCGTTTCGCAACCCGGAAGGCAACTGGGTGCTCCAACTCCAATTAGACGAAGGCCGGCGCTATTATTTTGGGGACATCAGCTGGGCAGGCAATTCAAAATACGACCACAAGCAGCTCAGCAAGTTATTGGGCATCAAACCTGGCGAGGTTTACAACGCAGAAAAACTCGAACAACGCCTGCGCTACAGCCCTTCCGGCGACGACCTGAGTAGCTTGTACATGGATGACGGCTACCTGTTTTTTCAGGTCCAATCCGATATGTCGGACATCCGCGGCGATACGGTTGACCTGGTCATTCGCCTGAATGAAGGACCCATCGCCATCGTAGACAAGGTCATCATCAAAGGCAACGACCGCACCAAAGACCACGTGATCCGCCGGGAGCTGTTCACCGAGCCGGGCGACCAGTTTAGCCGCTCCGACATCATCCGCTCGCAACGGCAGATTGCCAGTCTGGGATTTTTTAACCCGGAAACCATCGCCATCAACCCGATTGTCCATCCGGAGCGGGGCACCGTGGACGTGGAATATACCGTGGAAGAAAGCAATGCCGGGCAGCAGCTCGAACTCTCGGCAGGGTGGGGTGGTTCCGGGGTTGGATTGACGGGCACGTTGGGCGTTACGCTGAACAATTTTTCGATGAAAGGGCTATTCGACCGCTCTACCTGGAATCCGCTGCCCTCGGGCGACGGGCAAAGCCTTTCATTCCGGGTGCAATCCAGCGGGGCATCTTACCAGTCGTACAACATGTCCTTCACCGAGCCGTGGCTGGGTGGCAAGCGTCCGGATATGCTGAGTTTTGCCTCGTTTTTCACCCGCTACACCAATGGGCTGTCCAGCAGCAGCGATGGGTTTGGTTTGTTTTCGCTGCTGGGTGGCACGGTGAGCCTGGGGTCGCGGCTGACGTTTCCGGACGATAATTTTGTGAGCAGCACAGCCCTGAATTTTCAGCAATACCAGTTGCGCAACTGGTCGGGCGGGCTTTTCCAGACCGATGAAGGCACAACGGTAACCGATGGCAAATTTTACAATTTTCACCTCCGGCAAACCATCGCCCGCAGCACCATCAACCAGCCCATTTTTCCCACAAGCGGCTCGAAGGTCTCGCTATCTATTGCCCTGACGCCGCCTTATTCGCTGTTTTCAGACAACGTCAATCCCAAGTTGATCGAATACCACAAATGGCGTTTCGACGCGGAATTTTATACCCCGATTACCAAAAAACTGGTGTTAAAAACCAGTGCCAAAATCGGTTATCTGGGTGCCTATGATTCGGCGCGGGGGCTATCTCCGTTCGAGCGGTTCCAATTGGGGGGCGACGCCATGAGCAACAACAACGGCGGCTATACGGGTACGGACCTGATCACCCTGCGGGGCTACGACATCGGCGACCTGGAGAACAACCTGATCGCCGGCAAAAACGTGGCGACCCCCATTTTTAATAAATTTACCGTAGAGCTGCGCTATCCCCTTTCACTCAATCCGAACGCCACCATCTACGCCCTTGCTTTTGCGGAGGCAGGCAATGCTTACCGCAATGCCAAAAGCTACAATCCCTTTGACCTGAAGCGCTCGGTCGGCCTTGGATTTCGGGCGCACCTGCCGATGTTTGGAACCCTGGGCTTCGATTACGGAATCGGTTTCGATAAAGCGGGTGAAAAAACGTTGAATAACATGGGACGGTTTAATATAATTTTGGGTGTGGAGTTGGATTAGGGGAGTTGGGAGGAAGGGGCAAATTGGGAAGAAAGGGCAAATTGGCAAGCGGCAAAGGGCAAGAGACAATAGAGATTCAGAAACCTGACTTATCCCCCAAAATGGTCGTAGATTTTAAACCCAGTGGGTTATCTTCACGACCTAAGCCATAACAAAGAAAAAATGAAAACCTTTATTCTTGCTTTCCTGCTGTTGCTTTCCTGCTGCTTGTTGCGCGCGCAATGCCCTGTTGGAAATGTTGTTCTGACTTCGCAAAATGAAGTGAATGCATTTTATGCAAATTGGCCCCAATGCGATACGATTCACGGAGATTTGTTCATTGGGAAAGCCACCGAAAACTCCAATATTGCCAGCGTGGTGGCGTTATCCAGAATTAAACACATTGACGGCTCGCTCTATGTTTGGAGGAATTCAAACCTGATCCGATTATCCGGACTGCACAACCTGCAGCAAACTGGCAAGCACATTTCCATTGAAAAGAACCCCAGGTTAATCACCCTTGGAAACCTGAGTAATCTAAAAACAATTGGTGATTCACTCGATGTTTCTGATAATGACCAATTAACCGATTTTGGTGCGTTGGATCAATTGGATACGATTAAAGGCAATGTCAATATCAGGAACAACAGCAGCCTTACCGACTATTTCGGTTTCGATGAGTTAAATTACATTGGCGGCAGCCTGAATATTGAACAAAATTATTACCTGACGAGCCTGAATGGCCTGAATCAACTCACTTTTATTGGAAAAGACCTACGCATCTCGGAAAACGTGCTGCTCTCTGATTTGGGCGGACTGGAGGGCTTAGATACGGTTGCCGGGCGGCTGATGATCGTCAACACGCCTGCAATTTCCAACTTAGTTGGACTTGGCGGGCTTTCCTACACGGAAGAGCTTATTTTGCAGGGAAACATTGGCCTGGAGGCGCTGGAAGGAATGGGCGCAGCGGTTGTTGGGCGCGCCATTCGGATAGCCGGCAATTATTCGCTGACTAACCTCTCTGATTTGGAACTATTTGATGGTTTTCGGGGAGACCTTTACATCGGCCTTTCTGCGCTTCCGGATTTGAGCGGACTGGCTGGAATGGATTCGTTGCGCTCCCTGAAACTTGTTGAAAATCTGAATTTGGTTAGCCTTGCCGGATTGGAAACCCTTACTGCCCTTGATTCTTCCTTAGTCATCCGCGATAATCCTTTGTTGAACGACCTCAGCGCACTGAACCACGCCATCTGGTTTGGCGGAGACGAATTGGTGATCGCAGAAAACGACTTGCTGAGCGATTGTGCGGTGCAGGCGGTTTGTGAATGGTTAGCCGGGCAGGATATTTTGAACCTCGACATTTCAAACAACAGGGATGGTTGTCAGAACAGGGCGGAAGTTGAGGAGGCTTGTTTAGATAAAAACATCACAGAGACGATGATTTTGCTTTCGCCGAACCCGTTTTCGAATGTACTTGAAATTCATATTAATACCCCTTATGAAGCAGCAACCATGCGGCTTTGGGATATTTCAGGAAGGATTTTGCATCAGGCAACATTTACCCGACACCGCGAATTCGACCTGAGCGTATTAAGTCCCGGCGTTTATATTATTGAAATTCAGTTTGATGGCCAATTGATTGTAAAAAGAGTTGTAAAAGGAAGAATATAATCCGCTTCTAAATTCAATAAAATGAAAATATTTATACTCCCATTTTTACTATTGCTCTCTTTTGGGTTATTGCACGCACAATGCCCGCAAGGTAGCGTTCACCTGAGTTCTCAGTTCGAAGTGGACACATTCGGCGCCAACTGGCCTAATTGCGAAACCATTGCCGGCGATTTACACCTCGGTAAATACAGTCAGCTTGCCAACATTGATAACCTGCTGGCAATGAGTAATATCCGGCGGGTGGAAGGGTCGCTTTACATCCGCTCAAATTTCTTTTTGGAAAACCTGCATGGGTTGGAAAACCTTCAGTTTATTGGCAAGCATTTCAATATTTCCGAAAATCAACGCTTAGTTAGTCTGGAGGGTTTGGATCAGCTTGAATTTATTGGCGACTCGCTTGCCATCATCGAAAACATGGAATTACAATCCTTGAGCGGGCTAAATCAATTGGATACGATAAGAGGGACTTTAGGCATCCGCGATAACAACAGCCTGGTTAATTTAGAAGGCTTGAACAACCTTCGGTTTGTTGAAAATCATTTGGGGATTTATCAATGCGAAGCACTGCTAAATCTGAATGGACTGAATAATCTTTCTGCCATTGGAGGCTTTCTAACGATCTATGGCGCTTACCAACTATCGGACTTGAGCGGTCTGGGACAATTGGATACCATTCACGGCGGGTTTAATATTTTAAATACGGATGATTTGGTTTCATTAGCTGGATTGGAGTCCCTTAAATATACCAGAAATTTTCGATTGAGTGGGAATTACGCCCTCAAAAGTTTAACGGGATTGGATCAACTTACCGTAAGAGATATGATCTCAATTGAATATAATCCCGATCTGGAGGATATTTCCGGGGTAAAACTATTTGATGGTTTTAAAGGTAATTTAACCATTTACCGTTCGGCTTTGGAAAACCTGGAACCTTTATCCGGGATTGATTCCATTGCTACCATAGAAATTGGTTTCAACCACAAATTGACAAGCCTGACTGGATTAGAAAATCTGAAGTATGCCGAAATTATGTGGATTTTCGGAAATGAATTATTACCAAATCTAAATGGGTTAAATGGCCTGGAAATTGTGGACGGTAATCTTCATATTGTAGACAATCCTTTGCTAACCAGCCTAAGCGGCCTGGAAAACTTAGCACGCATAGATTCAGGGCTCTGGATTGAACATAACGAGTTGTTGAGCGACCTCAGCGCTTTAGACCATTCCATTGCTTTCAATGGTGAAATTTTAACCATTAGAAAAAACAATTCCCTTAGCAATTGCGCAGTGGAAGCCCTTTGCAACTGGATAAGCAGGCCGGACGCGATAGACATCCTGATCATCAATGAAAACAACGCGGGTTGCAAATACGTGTGGGAAATAGAAGAAGCATGCTTTAATTCAGGGTTGGAGGCGCCTTATGTTTTGTTTTGGCCGAATCCATTCTATGGTCAGTTGGACGTGTTCGTCAATATACCTTACGAAGAAGCAAACATCCGGATTTTGGATGTTTCGGGCAGGTTGTTGGTGCAGGATGTGTTCATCCGGAACTG
>JBJXFD010000172.1:0-30323 GCA_046153985.1 Saprospiraceae bacterium | reverse complement strand
CGTAGCGCAAGGTACAACGCACCGTGACCACCCATGCTCAGGCCGGAAATGGCGCGCCCTTCGCGGGAAGCAATGGTTCGGAATTCGCGGTCAATGTAGTTGACGACTTCTTTGGCCACATGCGTTTCATAGCGGAAAGCGGTATCCACCGGGCTGTCGAAATACCAACTCCCGAATCCGCCTTCGGGTGTCGCAATAATGACGCCCAGCAGGTTGCCCCATTTGCGTATTTCCGGGACGTGCTCCGTCCAGTTGGAATATTTGCCGCTGTAACCATGCAAGAGGTAGACCACCGGGAAACGTGTATTTGGGTTTTGGAAATAGGCATCCGGCAGCAGTACCCGCGCGCCCATTTCTTTATGCATGCTGGCGCTGGGAATCCGCAATTCGCGAAAACGGGCCGTATCGGTTTTTGCGGCAAGCGACTGCCCGGGCAAGTGACCGAGGTTCAGGAGGGCCAGAAAAAAGGTGAGATAAAGGGGAGCGATTTTCATTGTATTGAATTATGGTAAAAAAGTATATTTTTGTTGAAGTTACACTACGTGTCGGACACCTCCGAGGTGTCCGACACGTAATGTAATTTCAACAAAAATAACAAAATCAATTAACCATGCTTGCCTTTGTAGAAGACCCCCGCATTCAACAGATCCTTACTTTGCCGGAAGACAGCGACCCTCAATGGCGCCACGATCTGGAGCGTTTTAAGCAGGGAGATGTGGCCTTAGACCGGAAAACTGCTGGTGAAAACACCATCAAAGCCATCCAGCGCCTGCTGATTTTCCTGGGCTATTCCACCTCTTCGGCCGGATCTTTTTCTATTGACGGCGATTTCGGGCGCGGAACAAACCGGGCTGTCGCTCAATTCCAGTTTGAACAGGGCTTGAATCCCAATATTAAAAGAAGCATTCTGGGCTATCCCTGCAGTTTTCAAACTGCCCGGAAAGAAATTACGATCATTCCGGACGTGAAACTGGATCAGCCAACAGCGGAAAAAATGCTGGAAGCTGCGATTCAGGCAATCGAAAACAAACATGTGAACTGTGGCAGCTTTGAGGAAGCAATTTTTCACCTGAATAGCTTGCAACGCAATGCTTTCCTGACTTGCCGGAAAATCTGGGAGCGGTATGGCCCGGCTGTTCAGGAAGCCGTAAAGCGCATTAAAGCAGAAAAAAATGTGACCATCCACCCGGAATGGATTTTGAGCGTCATCCGCCAGGAAACCGCCGGGGTTGTGCGCCCGCGCTTCGAACAACATATCTTTTCTAAACTTAACCGCGACCAGCCTGATGCGGACTTATCGGAACTGCGCTATCGTTCGATGAGTTTCGGCCTGGGACAAATTATGGGCGCCAATTTCAAGGCCATTGGCGCACCATCGGCAAAAGCTATGTTTACCAGCCCGATTGAGGAACAATTGCTGTACGTTGGCAAATTCCTTTGCCAAAGTTCAGCCCTGCGCGGCGTTGTGGCTAAAAAATCGCCTGCGCCGCAGGATTTCAGAACCCTGGCGCGGATTTACAATGGTCCGGCTTTCGCCAAACACCACTACCACGAAAGCATTGCCCGCTGGTTTGGAGAGTTTCGCAACATCATTGGGTAATCGCTGAGAGCTTGGTGGAAACCCCAAACAAGCCCTTATTGCGGCGTTCCTTGTTTTGGAATTTCCATGGTTTTTGTGTAGGTATATGTTTTTTCTTCTCCCGGTATCTGGGTGTAAACCATTTTCTTTTTGGAAACGCTGACCAGGTGAAAACAACCGGCACTGAGGTCGCTTTCTAACGAAAAACACAGCATCTTATTGACATCCGGGCTCTGGGTGCAACTAGTCGGGCATTGTGTGTACCACAATAAACGCCTTTTTTCAACTTCTTTTCCTTCGTAAACAGAAGTAAACTTGTCTCCCTGGATCCACAGTTCTGCCTTTGGATTGTCTTCGGAGCGCCAAATGCCCTGCATGTCTGAACTTAGGTCGTTCAAAACCCCCATTTTTTCCGTATCGTTCTTTGCAGCGTCCAATAAATCCTTTGGATTACGGCTGCCTTCTAAAGATTCGCAAGCCCCAAAACAACCAGCCATTGCCAGCAAGCCAATCACAAATTTCAGTTTCATCATATTATTTTTTGTTTTTTTGCAAAGGTAGGCAATACGGCTTTTTTGCATAGCCAAATGTTGTCCTTGTGTGCATTTTGGTTCAAATCATTTTGGCAACACACAAAATTTATCGTAATCAATTCATCGTCAAATCAATAAAAAATGGATCGCCGAACAGAACAGTATCTGAATGCTTTAGATGAAGCCCTCCAAAAATTAGAAAAGAGCCTGAGCGCTTATACTTCTGAACAACTCAACCGTAAACCTGCTCCGGGGGAATGGTCTGCCATGCAGGTCGTCAACCATGTTATGATGGCTGAATTGGGGTCTTTAAACTACCTGAAAAAGAAATTGAGCGATCCGTCGGCGATCAAAAAAGCCGGGATTGGATCGGCGATCAGAACCTGGTTACTAAACCTGAGTCAAATCATTCCGGGGTTAAAATTCAAGGCGCCGGCGTTTATCGGCGAAGATAAACTGCCCCCGGTATCTGACCGGGAGGCCGTTTTTCAACAATGGCGGGCTGGTCGTGCTGCTTTGCGCACTTTCCTTGCATCCCAGCCTGAAGAAATCTTTGCCAAAGAAGCCTTTCGGCACCCCCGCGGAGGCCGCATGACGATTGCCCAGATGCTGTCGTTCTTTGATTCCCATTTAAACCGACATGTAAGGCAGATCAAAAGAACTTTGAGGTAAACGCTTTATCCTTCCTTGTCCGAAAAATTTACATACATTTGGTTTTTCAATAACAAAACGCCAGCATTGCCATGAATGTAAAGTTTCGACTCGTTGTGCTTAGCTTTTTACAGTTTTTTGTGTGGGGAGCCTGGCTTATCTCGCTTGGCGGTTACATGATTGTAACGCTCAAGTTTACCGGTATACAAGTGGGGCTTATTTATGGTACAATGGGAATTTCGTCTTTATTTATGCCTGCTTTGCTGGGTATCGTGGCGGACCGCTGGATCAATGCGGAAAGATTGCTGGGCGCCTGTCATATCATAGGAGCTGGACTCTTAGTGTGGGCTTCTACCATAAAAGATTACGACACCCTCTACTGGGTCATGTTGCTCAACACGATGGTTTATATGCCCACCATCGCACTGGCCAATACGGTTTCTTACACCATTCTGGAGCAGAAAGGACTTGATATTGTCAAAACCTTTCCGCCCATTCGGGTTTGGGGCACGATTGGATTTATTGCGGCCATGTGGATGGTGGATATGTTTGGCTGGACGCTGAACGCCTTCCAGCTTTACATCAGTGCATCAGCAGCTTTGGTATTGGGCTTATATGCATTTACAATGCCTGACTGTCCGCCAGCTAAAGTAAATGAAAAAAAAGGCCTCGTCTCAATGCTTGGCCTGGATGCTTTCGTTCTGTTCAAGCAAAGGAAAATGGCCATATTTTTTCTCTTTGCACTGTTTTTGGGCGCTGCGCTTCAAATTACGAATTTATTTGGCGGGACTTTCCTCGATGATTTCAAAAATACCTACCCGGACTCATTCGGCGTTCAGCACCCCAATTTGCTGCTGTCCATCTCTCAGATATCCGAAACGTTGTTCATTCTGACGATTCCTTTTTTTCTCAATAAATTTGGGATCAAAAAGGTCATGATGATCAGCATTTTTGCCTGGTTCCTGCGGTTTGCACTTTTTGGGATAGGCAACCCTGGCGATGGGTTAATCCTCCTGGTTTTATCTATGATCGTCTATGGAATGGCTTTTGACTTTTTCAATATTTCAGGCTCCCTTTTCGTGGAACAGGAAGCAGATATAAAAATCAGGGCCAGTGCGCAAGGTTTGTTTATGCTCATGACGAACGGGCTTGGCGCTTTTTTTGGCGGATTTATCAGCGGCTGGGTGGTGGATAGTTTTACGGTTGACGGTGTAAGAAACTGGCCATATATCTGGTTCACTTTCGCCGGGTATGCTCTGGTGCTTGGAATTATTTTTCCGCTGGTGTTTAAATACAAACACGTTCCTGCAGCCATGCCAGCAACTGTCAAACATTAGATAGTGTCTGTCTTTAGAGTCCGATAGCTGCGTTCATTTCGACTTCGCTCAATGACCGTTTGTTGAGCGAAGTCGAAACAAAAATCGGTCATTTACGCGAGTAAACTCCCGTTTTTGGGGACAGGCATGCCTTGCTCTCGAACTCTAAAGCTCAGACACCGTACTAAATGAGAGGACACTAGATAAGATAACCATTTTGCTCAATAGTTTGCAATGAAGCCTTTTATTTTGGGGATTACCGGGGGCAGTGGCTCTGGCAAAACGACTTTTGTCAAAGAATTGAAGCGGCGCTTCGGCGATGATTCGGTTTGTCTGATTTCTCAGGACGACTATTATCGCCCGAGGGAAGAGCAATTTATTGATAACCTCGGCGTCCAAAATTTTGACCTGCCCCGCTCTATTGACAAAAAGGCTTTCGCCAAAGATGTGGAACGACTCTTAGCCGGGGAAACGGTGGAGCGCCTCGAATACATTTTCAACAACAAGCTGGCGACCCCCAAAATGCTGACTTTCCGGTCTGCACCGGTCATTATCGTAGAAGGGATTTTTGTTTTTCATTTCAAACGAATCCGGAAGCTGCTCGATCTGAAAATTTTTTTGCACGCTAAAGAAAACCTTAAAGTCATCCGGCGCATCAAACGCGACCAGGTGGAGCGCAATTATCCGCTCGACGACGTGCTCTACCGCTACGAAAAACATGTGTTGCCCACTTTCGAGCGCTACATCCTGCCTTATATGGACGAAGCGGACATCGTCATCAACAACAACCAACACTTCAATACGGCGTTGGAAGTGATTGCTGGATTCATCGAATCTTACCTGAAAAAATGTGAAGGGCAGGCCGATAATCCTGCTTAGTGTCTGTCTTTATAGTCCGATAGCTGCGTTCATTTCGACTTCGCTCAATGACCGTTTGTTGAGCGAAGTCGAAACAAAAATCGGTCATCCCGTCCGGCGGGCGGGACTCCCGTTTTTGGGGAAGAACATGCCTTGCTCTCGAACTCTAAAGCTCAGACACTGAACTAAATGGACGGGCACTAAATTCCAACAAATCGCCTGCAATGACTTGAGAATAAGCAGGCGCTACCGGCAGCAAAGGCGCTGGAATGCCTTCGAACAGGTATTTCGTCCCGGTGAAGACCCGTGCTTCATCCCAAATTCCCGCATTGAGGAAAGCTTGCAACAATCGTGCACCGCCTTCCACAATGAGGGATGTACATTTTTTTTCGGTTAAGTGCACCAGGATTTGCTGCACTAAGTTTTGGTCGAATGCAATGGAAACGTACTCCAGGTTATTGCTGTTAATAGCATCTGTTCGTTCTGTAAACACCAAAGTGGGGTTCGTGCCGTCAAAAAGCGCCAGCGTTTTGGGCAACCTTAAAGATTTGTCTACTACGACCCGCAACGGCGATTTTCCAAAATAAAAGCGGTTAGTCAACTGCGGATCATCGCTTAATGCGGTGTTGGTTCCCACTAAAATTGCATCGGCTTCACTGCGCCAGCGGTGTACCAAACGTTTTGTGTAAACATTGGTAATCCAGTGCTGACTGCCGTCTTCGGGGCCAATAAAACGGTCTTTTGTTTGTGCAAATTTGAGGATGATGTAAGGCCGTTGTTGCGACACGAAAGTATTGCGAATGGCGCTCAGTCGTTGTCCTTCTGCTTCCAACAAGCCGGTAACAACCTCCACCGTTGCGGCACGCAGGATTTCCACACCCTTGCCCGCCACGCCCGGCGTTTGATCTAAACAGGAAATAACCACTTTGGGGATGCGGTGTTCCAGAATCAGGTTAGTACAGGGTGGCGTTTTGCCAAATATGCAGCAGGGTTCCAGCGAAACGTAGAGCGTCGCTTCCCGCAACAAATGACGGTCTTGTGCGCGCACGCTGTTGACGGCGTTTACTTCGGCATGGGCTTGTCCATATTTCCGATGGAATCCCTCCCCGATGATGCGGTCCTGATGCACCAGCACAGCCCCCACCATCGGGTTGGGTGAAACGTTGCCCGCGCCCAGCCGGGCTAAGTCGAAACAGCGGCGCATGTACGTTTCGTGGGTCCTCACTTTACTTCAAAGGTTTTTTTGTCTTTCCCGATGCCGGTCATTTTCAGGGAGCGCCATTTTTTCGGCAGCTTTGCTTTCAGCTGCACAATGCCCGCATCTGTGATTTCCAAGCCGCCCAAACCGAATAATACCGCCTGCAGTGTTCCACCGGCGCCGGTGGCGAAATACGGATTGGTGCCGCCCGCCGTTTCTGCCAATACCCCAAAAGGTGGCACTTCGTTGGGTTTGTAGCTGCGCACAAATAACTCGTGGGCTTTTTCGGCGTCGCCGAGGCGCGCATAAAGGGTTGCCAGCACAGAGTGTCCCATTGCAGGGCCTTCGGGCGACATGCGCGGTTCGTAGTATTCCAAATCCTTGCGGATTGCTTTTTCGTCGGACACAATTTTTAGCGGGTAGGCCAGCAGGTTGGCGTCGCCTTGTTTGATGATTACACCGTTGTAAGTTGCGTTTTCGCGTGTAGTGCCGTCAGGGAATTTGAGGATGGGAATGTTGGCTGCAACGTGTTCCCAATCCGGGTTTGGCTCTAAGCCCAGCACGCGGGCCGCCTGGGTCGCATAGCGAAGCGCCGTGATGGCCATGCCGTTGGTGAAGGCGTTGTTGTCAATGTTTTCCTCCCATTCGTTGGCGCCGATGACGTTGTTGATGTCGTATTTCCCCGGGCCGTTGCGCTCTACGCGGCTTGACCAAAAATCGGCCACTTCCTTCAGCACGGGGTAGCCACGCGTGCGCAGCCATTCTTTGTCCTGAGTCGTTTGGTAGTATTTCCAAAACGCCCAACCCACGCAACCTGTGATGTGGTGCTGGAAAGGCCCGGTGAGCGCCCAAACCGGTGTGTCTTCCGAACCTTCCGCCGATGACTCCCAGGGGAACATGGCGCCTTTGTAGCCGTGCGAAAACGCGTTTTGCCGCGCCGCTTCCAACCGGTTAAAGCGGTATTCCAAAAAAGAGCGGGCAATTTCGGGTTGCAGCGCCAGCACAGCCGGGTACATCCACAATTCGGTGTCCCAGAACACGTGGCCGTTGTAGCCGAGGCCGGAAAGTCCCATCGGCGACAAGCTGTAAGCGATGCCTTCCCGCGAAAAAGAATAGAGGTGGTAAATGGCCGAGTGGATGGCGCGTTGTGCTTCGAGGTCACCTTCCACGATAATATCACTTTTCCAGAGGTCTTCCCAGGCGGCTTCGTGGCGTTTCAGCAGGCGATTTACGCCTTCGAGTTTGGCAAAAATGGTGAGGCGTTCCGCTTCGTTGTGCGGGTCGCCGTAATCTGCGCTGGAAACCGCTGAGCCAACAACGGCAAAGCGGTAGGTCTGACCGGCTTTGAGTTGCTTGTAAAACTTGGCTAAGTGCATGTTGTAATCCCAGTCTTCGTGGATGACCTTCGGTTCGCTGCCGTGCGGTTCGTCGAAGATGAAACTGGTAGAAGCTGCCACTTTGAGTTTGCCGGAAGGGCTGTTCGCCACCGAGGTCAGTAACTGGATCAGCACGTGGGGCCGGTCAATTTCGCTGTAATAACTGCGCACATCGGCTAAGTGATCGGGCGCTTCGATGACTGACATCGGCGTGATTTCCACATCCTTTTTTGCCGTAATTTCTACGATGCTCATGGCCGTGTACGGCAGGTGGCGCAAGGACATCAACGTATGGCGCACGCTGACTTTATCGGCCACATCAAACGTGGTGGTCAGCGCCGCTTTTTTCATGTCGAGGGTTTGTGCGTAGTTGGAAATGTCGCGGCGACCAATGCGGCGGCGGTCCACGTCTAAGTTCATGTTCACGTGGTTGAACGTCTTGAGGATGTTCGATACCCGTCCGCGCTGGTAGTAGTCGTACGCGCCGTTCAGCACCACGTCTTTCACGCGCATGGGTTCGGGTGACGACACCAGGCCCACCATGCCGTTGGCGACGGTGATGCCATAATAGTTGGCGGGGTCAATGTTTTTTGCCTGAATATGCCAGGGGGATTGGGAGAGATCCTGGGCCGTTAATGGCATGAACGAAGCAAAGAGTAGTAAGCAAAGGCAAAGTATTCGCATGGTGGTGGTTGTTTTTGATGTGTGGGGTAAAAGTAAGGAGATTTTTGGAATGGGGGGAGGGGGGGCAGGACCACGGGGTATGATGGAGGGGAGGTGTGCCTGTTGCGCCAACAGAGTTTTAAGATTTTGTTTTCAACATAGCAACTGCATCTTTAACTGTAGAATTTGGCACTTTTTCAATTTCTTCAAACAATTTTGCCTGCCAGCGAACTACGATTGCTTTGAAAAAGAACTTCAATCGTTCCAACGTCGCCGAACAATATTTTCCATCATGCAAGATAAAATTACGCTGTTCATAAAGTTGCCATAAAAAATCTTTGTAAGATTTTTGCCAACGCATGTCCTCCGTATAAGAATCTATGCATTCAAACCGTTCGATTAGCTTTTTCAAAAAAGGATAGTTAGTATATCCTTTTACTGTTTCTACGCTCTCAGCAGGGTTGTCAAAATTAAATTCGGTTCCATAATAAGTAGAAGGAATACCAATGTCCGTGTTTCCGTTGTTGTTAATTGCGTAGTTATGTATAAGCAAGCCTAATCTTATTTGGGTTGTAGAATACCTATCTTTTGATAATATTATACTTAGGTCATTGATAACACTATCAGCCTTACCTTTTCCCTGATAAAAACTAAATGTAGTTTCCCAATATTGCCAAAAATGTGAAATAATGTCATCGGGCTCTTCGCAGGCAATACCTTTGAAAAATATGCGATTGCATTGCTCCAAATGTCTTCTAACTTCTGGTGAAATATTATCCGGGTAAGGAATGGTTTGGTTTAGTTTCTTTAAAATTTCAATGTCATCCTGGTCAATGTTCAAATACCGTTCTGAATACATTTGGTAATCAGCGCCCCCTGAAGGCCAAGCAATAATTACTCTATTTGTTGAAATGTGTCCTCCTCTTTCATCTAATACGTATCGTAAGGCGTCCAATGCTCTATTCGCTTGGAATTTCGCCATAGTAATAGCATGTGCTTTTGATTTAAAAAGCATCGGAATTCTCGTAATAATTGTATTTGGTGCTCCAAAATATTCTTCAAAATCATTTCTTAAACTTTCACTTAAGCTTAAAGAATCAAAAGTGACTTGGTTTGAGTTCAGAAATGTAACTCCTGCGTAAGAAAACTCAAATCTATCATTACTCCTTAATGTAATGCCATTGACGCGAAAAAGAATTTGCCCATTTTGATTTTCTTTAAGAGCATTTAACATGCCTTCAAATTGTGCTACAAAAAGATTGGTTTTTAGATATTTTTTAAGCGCAAGTTTGAATTTTTTTAAATCCTTGTCTTGCTTCAATTCCATGGGCAATGGAAATCCCACTGTATGTGGTTTGGAGCTTGTTTTTAATTCATCAAAACTCATGATCCGTTTAAAAATACTATCAAGTCCTGACAACTCCGTTGGGTCGAAGCCAAGCCTTATATATTCTGCTACCATCCAACGGGAATGCTTCATGATTTCTTCATCATGTTTTTTCAAGTCATGAACACAAGTCAGTAAAGAGATTTGAGATTTTAATATCTTATGAAAATATAATGACCCATCTAAGCCCTCAGCTCCATTTAGTTCTTCTATAATCTTAATGGCGGTCTCTCGGAATAATTTAAGGTCAAATTGATCTTTTTTTTGTCTTGCGATATGTTTAAGTTTGTTAATAAGAGGTTTAATAACTGTCTGTTTTGAGAACTTATCCTTATTTATGTCAAATTCTGGTTGTTCCAGCAAGGCACAAATCGCCATCCTGGAGCTTTGATGCATTTGGGATACAGTATCAACTCGAAACAGCATCCGTTCAAGAAGTGTAAGGTGATTCTCGGAAAAGCCATCTATCCATTTTGCGCTATCTGTTAAACAATAATGGAAACAGTCATGAAAATATTTGACCTTTTTATCGACAATGGGATTCGGATGTGAAATTACTCCAAGTTGTAGCATTTGCTTTACACCAAGTTTTTAATTAGGAGAAATTCTGTGCCAGCCAGAAAGGCATGCGGTTTAATTTATTTTTTCGCTCGGTCACTTCAGGCAGGCCAAACACCTTTTTCTTAACTGTTTTTCCTGTTCCAGTAAGGAATTCAATCCCTCTAAAATACCTGGTCTTTCTGCTATTGCATTCTCCGAAATGTAACTTAGCATTTGTTGCTCATCTGCAAACCGGTTTTGTAATTCGGTGTATTAGAAGAGCTTCCCGATATAGCACAAGATGAAGTGAGTATGTCAACACCTCAAACAACCGCAAACCCCGAATACTTCCGATACTCCGGAGGCAGCACACCCAGTACGATGTCTGATTTCGGAATCCCTTGAGCAACCAGATCGTCGTCTACCTCGATTTCGGTGAGGTTTTCTTGAATCCAGACCTTGTTGTCCTTGATTTCCAAGTGAATGGGCGTGCTGTGAAGGTGCCCTTGTTGAGACCATCCATAATAAACGACCAGAAAATGCCGTCCTTCTTTATCGCAAACGACTTGAACTTCTTCTGAAGGATTGTTTGTCCAATCCCGGGTAAGGGACTGGAGGTAGTCAGTCAGTATTTTCTTATATTTTAATGCCTTATCCATTTGACAATGTTTTGTTTCTCCGGATCAAAAATAAGAATATTTACAGAGTAAGCGGCCAACGAATCACGCAAAAGATCCAAGTCGTCAATTTCTTCGATGATGCGCGCTGGAATAGCCAAATACAACACCCGGTCAATTTCCTGCCCATTGAGTCCAATCTGATACATCAAATATTGCCCCATGGCACGGTGGAACTCATTGACAACGCTTGCCCGAAGAAAACTCTTCACCTCAACGGCTATTTTTTCTTCACCTTTTTCTGCTGCAAAGACTCTTTCCGCACCTAAATCTATTGGAATGCCTACTTTTTTGCCATCCCGTCTGGTTGTAGTAAGATTATAAGGATCATGAGTAATTTGCCAGCCATCGGCCTCCAATGCTATTCTAACGCAATCGTGGAAGAAATCTTTTGCCATGCTATTCGTTGAGCTTAAATTTTACAAAGCAAAAGTAAGGAGATTTTTGGAATGGGGGGAGTATCAGGCGGAGCCTGATGAATAGTAGACGCGAGGCGGAGCCTACGCGCCAGCGGAAACTTCGACTGGCTTCGACTTACTTCGACTTCGCTCAGTACAAGTCGCTCAGCCACCAGCTCAGTTACTGCCTGCGCGCCGGCGGGAATCATTAAACACCCATCAACCCCTTTTCCTTCGCTTTCTGAATCGCCTGCGTCCTTCGTTGCACATCCAATTTCAGGAAAAGATTGGAAATATGCGTTTTTACGGTGTTGAGTGAAATGAACAGCCGGTCAGCAATTTCCTGGTTGGAAAGCCCGGCTGCCATCAGTTGCAGGACTTCATATTCACGGGGACTGATGCCGAGTTCGCGCAAAATTTCCTCCGGGACGATAGGGGAGGGCGCAACCTGAACTTCCTGTTCCGGAATGATCGCCTTCGGTTTCAGTAAATTGATCCCAATCCAGATACCCAGCCCGCTGAACAGCAGCGCAACCAACCCCAGGTAGAACTGCAGCGACAAATCGCGCAGAATGTAGCGGTATTCCATCCATTTCAACGCCCAAACCAGCAAGGCCAGCAGTGTTCCGTAAAGGAGTATGGTTTTTTTCATTGGGGTAAAAATAAAGAATAGCGCTCAGGAGAAGGTACCTCCGCCTCTTAAAATATCGGGTTGGCAAAAATTTTATTTTTTTTTAACCAGACACTATTTGAATAAATAAAAATAAACTCTACTTTTGAAACTTCAATTCAATGCGTTTTACTACCCTGCTTTTTATTTAATTTTTGCTCCTTTCGCCGGCACACTGTAGGCGAATAAATTGTTATTTTTTACTGCCCTGGAATGATGCGGGTAAAACGCTGTTCCAAATGGTAACAGGCTTTGCGGGTTTTTTCTATTGCATGTCAATAGATAAAAATTTTATTGTCTTATTTATCGGTTTTTGCGATAAATGGAGGGCTCATTTATTTGTTTTCAACTAAACCTAAAACCCATGAGTGCAGGCTCTATTCAGTTCAACGCGTTGAAAAAATACAGCACTTACACGTTGTATGGGGTGGCAGGCGCCGGTAATACTCAGGCTTGCTATTTGTACTATTTTGCGCCCATTGCAGATCAAAGCATTAGCTTTTCGGATACCCTGAAAAAAAATGGCAACTACATTTTTGCAGATACTGCTAACCTCGGAATCACAAATAATCTGCTTGGCTTGCTGGGGAATCCAACTTCGGGCATTTCCCTGTTTTGGGTCAATCAGGTCAATGCGAACCAGTTATCCGTTCAGGCTAATTTGCAAATGCCATTACCCGACAAAAATCCGCCACCCGGACAAGCTACGGGAGGGCTGTCGGGGTTAAATTTGTTTTTTGCGAATTTTCAGTTACAATACACCACAAGCCCGGGACCCGGCCCAAAGTTGACAATTGATGCGGCAACCCAACTTGCAACAATTACAATTCCGACGGGAAGAACCATTTTGGTGAACCCTTACAATGCCTCCCAGCCCTCGCTGACCTTAGACAGCAGTACGCAGATTACGATTCCTTTTGCCATTGCACCCCAGGCGCCAAAGCCTGAAGACACGCCCGTTCAAGGGGTTCAAGCGGGCGGGACATTTGCCTTTAAGGCTAAGGCATGGAACATCAATACCTTGTACACACTCATCAATGGAGCCAATGATTCCATTTGGGGGGGCGCCATCCGGTACTATTTCAAAAATGCACAAGGCGTTTTACAAAAATTAATCTTTCCGGTATTTGGCCCGGCTGCGCCAAACGCGCCGCCAAGCGCTGATTTTTTGGTACAATTGGACTGGTTTTATCCTGCTTACCCGGCTCAAACTTTTTTCCAGCCGGTTGATCCTTCGCAGGCGCCGGGAGTATTCCAGTGGAATCAATTGAATGCGCTGTCAACGACCGGAGATTCCATTGTCCTCCAACCCGCTTCCGGGGGCAGTCCAGGATTTTACCTCACGGTATTGGATACGGCTGCAAAAACCTATTATTTATCGCCCTATGGCTCTTTTACTTTGCAGTTGCCAGCGGGGAAAAGCATTTCGAGGGCCATGCCAGGGTTGTCTGCGATTGAATTTATGCAAATTGGGACAGGCTACACCTTGCAACTTGTCCCAAACCAACCGGCGTACAGCCCCGCTTTCAGCACTTCAGCAGAGATTAATACGCCTGTGGCTTTGTTAGACAGTTCCTTGCTGACCTCCTGGATTCGAATCAACCCACCTTCAGAAAGCAGTTCCTGGTCTTATTTTTCACAACCCGCCGCAATGAGCTTTTATGGCGTTTCACAGGGCGGCGATGATTACAACATAGCCGAATTGCTGGAGGTGAAAATTGGAGATTTCCCATTTCCGGCAGGCCAGGTGTCTCCGGCAGTTCCATGCGGATTGTACTACAATTTTCTGCAAAAATTTTTTAGCCCCAACTCGACTACTATGTTGAATAACGCTCAGTTATTTGACCAGAAAATTTTGGCGGCAGTTCGCTTTGAAGGACTATCGGCTGCAGCGAATGCCAGCCTTGGGCCTGTGTTGTCGTCCAACCAGGGCGCCCCTTTTACTCAGGGCAATGCCTTGTCATCCAATGGATTGATTTTTGGGGTAAATTCAGATGGAGGGCAGGCCGGCACGCCCAATAGCCTCACGCTGGCCAAATCGGGGGGCAATTACCTGCGCATTCATGCCAATGAACAAGGCATTTTAAATACTCAATTAAGCACTGCCCTGATGAACAACCAGGGGTTTGTGGTGATCAACGCCTGGGATCAACTGACGCTCGACGACAAACTCCCGATCAGCGGATTTACCTTTAATGTAAATACCGTAACGGTTAACGGCACGAAGGTAACCCCCGTCATGGTCTTCAAAATGGGGCAGCAGTATTCCCTCACCCAATTCGTGCAAAATACCGAAACCTGGGCCAATACCGGAGCTTTGCTGGAAGGTGGTGTCGCTGCGGCACAAACCATGCTATTGGCTGCCCTGGCGCAGGCGAACAATCCAAATACAACAGATGATCCCTTTCAGAATTTCCGGCAAATAGCGGTGGATCCAAACTGGACAGGTTTGTTGATTTTTAATTGCCCGATAGACGGCGCCCAAATGGCTCCCGATTTCCAAATGCTTTTTGCCGGGATTAACGGGCCCCTCATTGCACACCATATTGGGGTGGAGACGAACCAAACCGAATTGACTGCCAATTTATTCGACATCAATACCAGCTCTTTGTTTGGGGTCATTAATTATAAAGGACAGGAGGATGAAGATGCTGGTCAGCTTTATGGTTTTAACGTTAAAGAATTGGTCATTGTATTTGACAACTCGACCATTACCGCTTTTCATGCTTCGGTGGGACTTACTGTCAACCAGTTGTTCGGCAGGCCGGTTTATCTGCAAGGCCCAAATGAGGGAATTCCCAATACCTTCTATATTCAAGGGCAATATCAAACGATTGACGGCGTAGGAAGGGTATCTTTTAACAGCAGCAACAACTTCATTTACGAATTTAATCCGGACGAAACCTTGGTCAGTGTCCTCGATCAGTTTGTGATAACTGGTGCATCGCTGGAACCGGTCGGGGATACCTCCATAGACAACAACCAGCAAGTCGTAAAATCCAGATTTACCCTCAATGCCCAGTTGTTTTTCAGCAACCCCCTTACCCCCGGTCAGGAGGATGTTCCCGATTTGTTTGGATATGGTTCAATGGATCAGGATTTGCCATTGGGATTGCCCCTGACGGGTACGGCTTTCGATATTCAGGTGACTTTAGACGCTCAGGGGCAGCCGGTACCGCGTAGCCAAAGTGTAACCATTGATACAGGCAATTGGGCAATTCAGGAAAATAAAAATGCAGTGCGCAAAGACAGTGTTGTTGCAGCCATGCCTTTCAAGCTATCCGTTTTGATGCAAAGTGGCTCAGACGGCAAGCTCGATTCCAAGGCTTTGGGTCAGATTGTTGGTGTGCAGCAACTCGTCGGGAATGTCTGCACCTCACCCCGCTACGCGCTGAAGTTTGAATTGCCCATGGGGACTTTAGGCGCGCTGTCGGATGCGTATGCCAGCATTGACGCGTACATGGTTATGGCCTGGGGGCCTGCGGATACTGCACCCGACGACGACGGCGTGAGCGTATACATCCAATTGCCTGAAGTATCGGGCGGATTGCTGGGGTTCAACCTCGAAGGCATAGTGAAAACCGTGTTCGGAGATGCCAATTTGATGCAGGTGAAACTCACAGATCCAACCGATCAAATTGTTTATGTGCTGCTTTTCAACAATGTGGCTATCAGTATTCTCGGTATCAAACTGCCGCCGAAAGTCATTGTTGATTTCGTCATTTTCGCCGACCCTTCGCAGGGTGCGGGCAGTAATTTAGCCTGGAACCTCGCTGCGGGGCAGCCTCAAAATAACACCATGTTGCTTAAAGAAACTAATTAATAAAAGTTATGCCAACAACAGACCCAATTATTGATGCAAAAACCATCAGGGAACTGATTGCTGCGATTGACGCCAAATTCGGATTGAACATACCAACAGACGCCCCCGGCGCGCCTCTGTTACTGGATTGGCTTGACCTGAAGATCACAGTCACTCAGGGCGATGGCAATCCGGTGCTGTACTGCGCTCAGGCGGCAGCGCCAAGCGCCGAGTTTGGCCTGGGCATCAATATACAAGGCACCGCGGTGGCCAAGCTGCTGCAGGGACAAGTTGTCATTGTCATGAATAAATGCACCAATTCATAATTTTCAATTTAAACCATTAAATATATGGCCAATTCAACCAACACATTAGCCGCAGCCGGCGACACCAGCAGCAACCGGCTTGTTTTCGGGATCGTTGTGGATGTAAATGGTACGGAGATACCGATTTCAACCGACGATATTGGGAATTACATAACCAACGGGTTTAATTTCAAACTCCCCCAACCTGTTCATCTGGGGTCTTTTAGTGACCTGTTTAACTGGTTATCGGAAAATTTCGGCGTCACAGTGCCTGATCCTAAAGACCTTCCGTCCCCGTTGAACGACATGGTAAATGCGGTGGTCACTTTAGTTTTTACCGTGGATCAACTCGCTTTTCACATTCCGGGAACACAAGCTCCGGCCAACGACAAAGTGACTTATAACCTGCGCATTTCAGGCTCCTGGGATCAGGCCAAACCGATTATTCCAGGCGTCAATGTACTCAAACTAAAAGGCGGCGTTTTTGGCGTAGCCAATATGCCCAACACCCAGCAGTCAGAAAGCCGATAATTACTGATTGATACTTCGCGCTGCTTGGTTTTGTGCATGGCCTTTAGTATAATGCTTTGATTAGCAGCGCTCAGTATGACAAAAACGGCTTCGCACCTAACGGTGCGAGGTATAAAACTAAACACCCATGCCACGCATAAGCTTCGGGTTTGATACCCTTTTGGATTTTTCAGGAGAGGGACTCAGGTTATCCGATCAGGATACTTCCTCTGAGCCATTGGGGCTTCGTTTTGAATTGGCCGTAGGACAAGGGCCTACTCAATTTACCATCAAGCCTTCCGCGAACTTTCGGTTTAGTCTGGCAGACGTGCTGGGTGCGCTGGCTTCTGTTCTTAAAATAGACGCACTCAATAAAGTAGCGACGCTGACCGATAAACAACCCTGGTCGCTGATTTTTGAAACTAAAATTTCGCCCGAAATCAGCGTATTGGTTTCCAGTACAGAATCTGTGGCACAGTGTATCCTGACGCTTTACGATGGCGACAGTCCTAACCCAGGTATTCAGCTTGGCGGGCAGTATGGGCCTATTACCATTGAGCCAAAATTTACGGTTTTTAACCTCATCATCAGCTACAATAAAAACAAAGGCGGGTTGGATGTCAGCGCCAAAGTGCAGTTCGATGACCAACCGTCTTCTACTTACCTCAAAACCTCAACCTCCGACCAGCCTAAGACGCAAATTGTCAAATTTCCTTTTCCGGTGCCGGATCAGGGTACTTCGACTTTTAAATTGAATTACTTAGGATTGGGTCAGCGTTTCGGGCCGCCTTTGCCCACCAATGTCAACGATTTTTCCACGGCTTTGCAAACCATTTTTGCCGATCTGGAAAAAAACCTGACGACCAATGATCCGCAAACCATTCTGGAAAAATTGGTGAAGGATTATTACCATCCCGACCGCGACTGGTTTGTGGCTGCCGATCTGGAGTTTAAAGGGTGGCAGGTGCGTTTGTTGTTCAACGACCCGGTCTTGTATGGCGTGGAGGTGAGCTGCAGTGTGGACGCATTTAAGGGGCTTGACCTGATCATTCTGTATGTAAAACTGGGGCCTCATTTGGGGGTTTATTATGGAAAACTGACCATCCCCGAACAATACCGGCAGATCAACTTAGGCGCCGTAGCGCTTACCCTGCCCACTGTTCAAATCTGGATTTATACCAATGGCGATTTTAAAGTGAATGTAGGCTGGCCGCTGGGCAGCGACTCCATTGGCATTCAGGTGTATATCTTTACTGGAGGCGGGGGCTTTTATTTTGGCAAACTGCGAAGCGGCGACAATCCGCAAACCCAAAATGCTCCGGTACAGTACAACCCGATTTTTGTTTTTGGTTTGGGACTTTGGCTGGGTGTTGGGCGTTCTTTTACGAAAGGACCGCTTTCCGCAAACCTCAGCCTGACCGTGCAGGGCACTTTTCAAGGGATTTTAGCCTGGCAGGAAAGCAACAATACTTCGAATCCGCCTGATTATTATTGGTTTGCAGCTACTGTAGGCTTAGTGGGAACACTACAAGGCGAGGTAGACCTGAAAATCATAAAAATCAGCTTATTGGTGCGCTTAACGGCAACGGCGGGAATTGCCTTTGAAACGGATTACAATGCCGTTTTGAACGTCAGCGCTTCCGTTGAAGTCAAGGCCAGCGTCAAGGTCTTGTTTGTTAAAGTATCGGTTAGCTTTAAAGCCGACGTATCCCAGACCTTTGTGCTGAGCCACGGCGGCTTAGGCGATGCCAGCCTGAACGGCCCCCAAAACCCCAGCTTTAAAAACCTCAACGACGGTGGCGCAGAAAGCAATACACAACCCCTGATGCAGGTGAGGCGCAAAGGAAGCTACCGCGCAGTTTCAGCGGCTTTGCTGGTTGTTGATCCGCCAACCATTGATTTGAGTTTTGTATTGTATCCGGCTGCGACCTACACATCGGGCGGCACGGGTGGGCAAAGCCAAGCCACGGCGCTGCTGCTGATGAGCAGTCCTGAATACGGCGCTGCAAACACAGGAACAGATAAAACCGCATGGGAATTGCTGCTGGACGCTTATGCTTCCTGGTTGCTTGAAACGTATTCCGGGGGAAGCAATTCATGGGAATCGGTACTGGAACAATTAAATAGCACGCCGCCGGATTTTGATGTGGCGGTCGTGGAAGACTTCTTAGCGAACCGGGTTCATTTTTCCATTACCGGGGTTGACCTGAGTGTGCAAAGTGAACCGGTCAATATGGCCTTCTTTCCAATTCTTCCCAATTTACAAATGGAAATTGACGGAGACAACCAGGCAGCCATACAATTTGATCAGCCCACCGTTTCAGCAGATTTCCTGAACGACCTTTCGACTTATGCCGCGCAGTTCTCCGTTTCCGATTTAACGTCGGATGCTACGGACGCCGTAAAAACATTATTTAAAGCCTTTGAAAGCGGAGCGGTGTCGCTGAATAGTCTGTTGTTTACCGACTATTTCCTGATGATCGGGCAGCAGTTGGCGCAGCAGATGGCTGATGAGGCGCCCGAAGATCCATTACCTGGTATAGACATCGCCGCCAATATTGCCGGTTTCGTTTCGCGCTTTTTATTGAATGGCTTAGTGGCGCCAACCCTTGATGACAATACAAAATGGTCTGGTTTGTATGAATTAACCGGCCAGCAGTTCTCCGTTAATGTGGCGAATCCAACTACTTCTGCGAATTTGGCCATAAACAGCATGTATTTACCGATCGCGGGGCAACCGGATTTCAGCAAACTCGATGTTCAAATCGCTGCCGACCCTGCGGTTATTCCCGTAGCAGCTGCGCCGACACAGCCGGATACCCTGCCCGCGTTGATTAGCTTAACAGATCCGTTAAGCCCGGCTCAGCTCTGGATTGGTGTTCGCAATCGCCTCTCCTGGCAAGCCGACGGACAGGCCGCCCAGTTTATTGTTCCGCTGCCTACCCGCGTTCAGCAATTACTGAACAGCCAGCCGCTTTCGCTGGCAATCCAGACTGATTACCCCCATGAAGGGCAATCGGGCGCCCCCCTTACCACAACGCCGGGTTTGCTAATTGGCATCAAATTATTCCAAATCAAACAAAATGAAACCTTCAATATTGATGAAAAAGGGCAAACGGATTCTTCCTACCTGCCTTTTGTATATACCATCGGGGGCGCCGATGAAGAAACCCGCGACCGGATCGAAGCCTTGCTCACTGCCGGCGCTTTGACAGGCGCTTCAGTTTCCTTGTTGTACAATGCGCCCAATTCAGGGTATTTGTCAGACCAACAAAACCCGCAAAGTACTTTTTTGGTAAAAACCAACCTCTCCACGAGCAGCGAACCGACCAGTTTGTATGCAGCCCTGCGCTTTAAAGCACTTGCCCGAAGCTTAGATAATGATCTTGGGCCTGTATCTGCGCTGCAAAGTGATCCGGCTGACTTTTTGCGCATCGTTTGGGAAAACAGCATCGTCAATGCCGGTGGATTTTTCCTCTATTACAACAATGCCGCCAATCAGGATTTTCCGGCTTCCATGTTTGTTGGAGGGCAGGCTGATTTGCAGATATTGGTTAGTTTCCCGGCGAATACGCTGTATCAAAAATGGCACAATGTATTTGTAACTGCAGCTTCTGAGGTGGTGAATGCCCTGTACATTGGCCCTGCCACTGCTGCTGGCGTTCCATTGCAAGACTACCAGCCTACGCATCCAACGGGTTGTATCGCTTTTGAGGCCAATCCGTCGGCCCGCCTGCTTGGCACGGCAGCAGATGATCCTACGATAGCGCCTTATTCGGAGGAAAGCATTGCACAGCTTTACCATTTATTGCAATACCAGATTGAAGCCAATGCCGGTCAGGGGCTAAACGCCTCCGGGTGGAGTCCGTCTATCAGTCCCACGCAGCAACAAAGCAACAGCCAGAGCGCCATCAGCCCCGATGATGCGCTGCGGGCTGCCAATCCATCCACCGATTCTTACGGACAGGTCGTACCGGTGTATAATTTTATTCAATCGGCAGCGCCGTCTGGGATCAACCCGCTTCCGAATATTTACGCGGCCATTGGAATGCAGTCAAGCCTGCAATTCCGGATGGGGGATGTTTATGGCAATATGCTTGGAGCGTCCAGCCAAAACCTGCCATTTGAAGTGCAGTATGCCGACACCATCTGGTCGCTGGCAGAATGGCCCGGCGTAAGTGTTGCTTACCGGATTGGCGTTGACCAGACAGGCAAAGCCGCATTGATGCTTGAAACCCGGTTTGATCCTTCGCAGGTACTCCGCAATTTTGGCAGCAACGCCTATGTGGTGGAAAAACTAAACCTCGGCGATGCCCCCGGTAACGACGAAGACTTGCAGCAACAGGCGCAAATCGCTTTGTACAAACTTTATTTTGTGCTTCACCAACTCAACGATCCCCATACGCATTGGCAGGTGTCAACAACGCTTTTTGCAGGAACGTCGGGTGATCCCAAAGGAAAAATTATTGCAGAAGACAGCTTCCTGAAGTCGCCGCTGACCAATTTTGCCAGCCAGATTGTCAATGAACTGAATAAAGTTTTCAATCAGGGAACACCACAGCCTTTGGCGCTGGATTTGCCCATCGCCATTACACCGTCAGGCATAGCAGGAACGGAGGGTAGCATCATTCCGGTTTCGGTCTGGATGACCGCTTACCGCGACGGATTTTTGCCCAATAATGCTGATCAGATGCCCAATTTGGCGTCGAATGCATTTGTGGTGAAACCCCAGGCGACGAGTGATCAGAGCAATCCTTCGAGCAACATCACGGCATTTGCACAGGACTTTGAAAAAGTTTTCAATGGCTTTGACGGGGCAAGCGGATTGGTGAAACTGGCTGCAAGAACCGGCAATCCTGATTTTAGAGCCGCTGACACTTCTGCTTATTTATGGGCGGTTAAATGGAGCAATACGAAAGGCCTCGGTTTGAAATTTAAAGCGGACGATTTCACGTATTTCACGCTGGCGCCGTTGTCTAATCAATTGTTGCCCAGCGAACAAGCGCAAATTACCATTTACGATTCGGAACTTAAACCCGATACGGAGCTTAAAACCTTTACCAATGTTGACGTAGACGCTGCAGCCATAAATTTCCTCAATTCAACAGATGAATTGCTGGATCCGGAACTGGCTGCTGCGATGGCGAAAGCGGACAGCGCCAACTACGCAAACATTATGGAAGCAAAAGCCAATTTGGCAGCCGCCCTCAAAAAAGGCTTGATTCCTGTATTTGTAGGGAAAAGCGGTGAGATCGCCAGTGCGATGGATTGCTTTGAGCAAGCTTTGCTTTCAAAATTGTCTACCGCCTATACCGTATCTTCTGTGGTGCAAACGCCAGTGATGGTACAAAACAGTAGCGATCAACCAGGCCAGGAGCCGCGCCTTTTTGGCAGTATTACTGCCAGTGACAATGCTGCTGATGCCCGTGACTACACCCTGACCAACGCTAAATTGGAACTGGTTGCAACAAGCGGCGACAGCAACCCGGACTACCTCAATTTTCTGGCAACGGCCAAACACCCGCAAACCCAGGCCGACCTCGAACTCGACCTTAATTACAACCCCGTATTCATCGAACACCTGCTGCAAAATGAGCAGACCGATTACGGGTATACCCCGTCTTCGTGGTTGCGCTACGTATTGGTGGACAACCAGGCGCCTTCCGTTTTCGACCTGGGAACAGCCAATATTCCGGTGCCTTTGCGGCAATACCCGCAAAATCCGGTACTGGAAAGCCAGTCGGCAAAAGGCGCCGGCGACGAATTGAAAGCCTCGAACAACCCGGTTGAAGACGCCCTCAAGTGGAAATATCAGGCTGCTGTGGTGCCTGCTGCCCTTAATGCTCAGGATGAACTTTGGTTCGACCTGATTTACAACCTGCCCGTAACGAGCCTCAACGGAGCAGCTCAATTAAAAGCAGGGGTCTCGCCTTTGGTTGCTTTGTTCCAGTCGCTTGCAGCGTTTAATGCAGCCTACGGCAGTTTCCGCAGCATGTTCCTGCAGCAAGCAGAAGCTGCAATTAGCGGCCCTGTACCAAACGAATTAACTACGATGGTGGGCATCCTGACGCCATTGATTCAGGATGTTGCGTCGGCGTACTCGAATTACATGGAGGGGGCTCCGCTAAAATCCCGTTTGGGGGATGCCCCGGCAGTCATCCGGCGACATTTCGTACTGAGTTTCAAACAGATTTCCAGTAACACGCTGACCTTGTTCGGGGACAGTGCCGCTTTTGCAGAATACCCGGCCAGTATTAACGGGCAAGCCCCCAATGGCACACAACCAGCGCTTGTGCCGCCTGCTAATGCCCCCGGCCCGGGCGACTGGTACGTTTTGCAGTACCCTTATGCAACCGATCCGACAGAACCTAACCGCCTAACCGCTTTATGGCCGGATATTGATGCCGTCACCCGACAAACAGCGCTGACCCAATACTGGGTGGTGCGCAATGCCGACCTCGGTGCAGGCGATCAAAAGGTAGACCCCCGCATCGTTTATACAACTGCGCAAATTGCTTTTGCCAATCCGGTCTTGCCCTTAGTGCGCATTTCGGATGTACAGGCAAACACCTTACCCGCTTTGAGCGATACGCTGAGTGCGATTCTTGCACCTTTTATCTCGGCAGGATCGGCCAGTGTGGGCGACCGGTTGCTCAAGCTGGAATCCAATTACGCGTACAACCTGCTTGACCTGATCAGCACTACCGCAGCTGGTAAACAAATCTGGATCCCGGCCTCCATCAACCTGATTGACGATTTGTATTTATCGGAAGATGGCAGTAAAGAGGGCATTTCGCTGGCGCAGTTTGCATGCGACTTAGCCAAACAACTCGATACCTGGCATCAGGCAAACAAACCTTTGCAGGCGCCTGCGGGCCTGCAGGCGAAACTGAGCTTTAACATCACCTTGTTTGCGGTCATTGACCAATCCAATTTGCCTTTGATCAAAGCGGAGAATATTTATGTCAATGCGCCGGTGAATGCTGGCGGATGGTGGATGGTGGTTTGTAAGTAAGCCTACTTGATCTTCAAAAACAGGAGTCATCCCGAACAGATTCAGGATGGCTCTTTGTTTTGCCCCTCACTTTGAATCGCTACACAATTGAAAATTCAACGTACTTGTCTACGTGATGAAATTCGAGGTCGCGCTGTTAAAAATGGTGTGCTTGTAGGCGGCGTATCCGGGGCGTATATCCGCAGGGGGCAATACGTATTTATCATACAAAAAATGAATCAAAGTATTGGTTAAGTCAAATTTTTTTACGATATTTGTAAATAGAATTGATTAAAATGTATATAAAAGAGGTCGAAACAGGTAAATTACTTGAAGTAAGGATAGAGCCACTCAAACCAAAAGAATACAAGATGGTCGGGGAGAGTGGCCAATTTGTATTTGATTGGAGTTTGGAAGGAGAGCAAAAGAACGATCTGTATAAGATCTATCCCATAGAAGAAGAAGATCAAATTCTGGGCTTATTATCATTAAAAGACGTTCGGGAAGAGCTTAGAATTCATGTAAATCTCATTGAGGTGTCGAAAATGAATACAGGAAAAGTGAAAAAGTATGATCGAATAGCAGGTTGTTTATTGGCATATGCTTGTCAGTTAGCCTTTGAAAGGTCATACGATGGATTCGTGTCCTTAACACCCAAAACAAGGCTAATTGACCATTATTGCACGGTATATGGCTTTCAGCAGTTTGGCAGGCAACTGGGATTGGGTTATGAAGCTGCCATTGCGTTAATTAAAAAATTCCTTTAACTATGAACAACTACGAAGAAATCTATAACAAGCTTCGGGAAACCTATTCTGACGCAGAAATTGCAGAAGGATACATGATTCCTGAGACGCTGACTGACGAAGAAGCACAGGTTGAAGCGGAGGCATTTCGTAAAATGCGATTTGAAATGTTGAGTAAGCGGACAGATGAACAACGCATGTTGTCTGAAGTTACCAGATTAAGGATTAAAATAAATGAGTACTTAAAAGAAGGCTTATTTCTCGAAAGCAAAAGCTTTGGAAATATATTGGATGAATACATCCGGATTTTGAACAGGAGCAGGAAGGTATTTGCGGAGGAAATTGACCTGCATTATACCAAGCTAAGCCGGATTATTAATGGGAAAGAAGTGCCAAGCATCAGCCTGATTTATCGGTTAGAACAGCATACTGCTGAATTAATTCCTGCAATATACTGGTGGAAATTACTGACCAGACAGCAGGAGCAAGCCATCCAGGCAGATAAAGAACAGCGGAAAATTGAACAGAAACGGGTAAAGAACAAGTTGAGGTTAGGTATGTGAGGCGTTTATTTCTTCTTATAAAAATCCTCAATATCCCAAGCCAATTCTTCAAAAACACCTCGGTTGTTGTACATCATGTGGCCCGCTTCATAATAATTAAAAATGAGTTGCGAAGGCTTGAATCCATGCCGGGAAAACGTGTATTCCGCATCAAAAAATGGCGTGATCAGGTCGTAATAGCCACTGGCGATCATCACTTTCATTTGTGGATTCCGGCGCATGGTTTGTGCGAGCCCTGGGGCGGTATTTACGTAGGAAGGTTCCCATCCTTCGTCTTTGCCCACTGGTTTCCAGTTCCATTTTTTGTAAATCTGTTCGTTGCCGGTGAGGTAAGGACGATCCATTTTTACGCCCAGCGTATTGACTAAGTAGTCATTCATCGCAGCAGTGAAGGCGCTTTCGATTTGATAGTCTGCCGGGTCGCCGAGGGTTGGCGTTTCCGAAACGCGGTCAATTTCTTCCGAAAAATAGCGTCCGTCCAACTGCCCGATCACCAGATTGCTGTCGCGGAGCAACTCGCTGCGGAAGCGGGGAATCAATATTTTTAAATCCGATTTTTCAACGTAAGCCTGCTTCAAGCCGGTGAAATACGACAAGCGTTCTGCAACGGCTTTTTTATCCGTTGCGGGCAGCAGGTTTCCTTTGTACAACGCCGGAAGGTAGGTATTGTAGGCAAAATCCCGTGCTTCCTGCACAAAATCCTCCAATTGTTTCCCCGCACCGGCCTTTTTGTGGTACCAGGCCGTAGCGGCCATGGCGGGCAGGTAGGTGAAGAAAGACGTAATATTGTCGTGTACCGAGGTAGAACCAGCATAATCCAACGCCTGAGAAATCAGGATCAGGCCGTTGAGCGCCAGGTTTTGCCCGCCGCCTTCCAGCGCGTTAGCAACCGCTGCGGCGCGGGTGGTGCCAAAGCTTTCGCCTGCAATGAACTTGGGAGATTGCCAGCGTTTGTTTTCTGTGATCCAGGTTCGGATCAGTTTGGCAATGGAAGCTGCGTCTTCATTCAGTCCCCAGAAATCTTCGTTTTTCCCCGCGCCGATCGCTTTGCTGAAACCCGTCCCAATCGGGTCAATGAACACGAGGTCGGAGTGCTCAATCATAAAATGCGGGTTGTCGCGGAGTTTATAAGGCGCCGGGCCGTCGTCGGTGCGGGCGTCGCTGTCTATCTGGACGATTTTCGGGCCAAAAAAGCCCAGATGCAGCCACACGGAAGCGGAACCGGGGCCGCCATTAAAAATAAACGTGACCGGGCGGGTGGCGTCAACCGCGGCTTTCAGGTCGCCTTTCAGGTAGGCTACACACCAAAAATTGGCCACATAAGCGCCGGTGTCGTTGGCGATGTAGATTTCCTGGGCGACCGAGCGGTAAACGATCGGTTTGCTGTTGAGCATCAGGGTATGTTGCTGTTCAAATTTTTTCGGAGGGTCAACGGGTTTAGGGGTTTTGGTTTGTGCGGATAGCTGCGTGGCCATCAGGATGATAAAAAGAGCTAATGCAGCGATGTTTTGGAAGAACGCTTTGTTGAGCTGGTGCATGTTAACAGGTGTTTTTATTGGTAGCAAAGATATTTTATCTTTGTATGGAACTGAATATTTTGTTTTTAAAGTACCAACTCGTAACCTCCTACGGGAGCAAATGTGAGTTGTCTGAACTCTCGGCAACCCCAAGTGTTTAGCGGATAACTAATATCCGCAACATGATGAATATCGCCATTATCTCCGCAAGTGTCAGAATTGGCCGCAACAGTCATAGAATTGCATTATTCTTCAAAAAGTATATCGAGGAAAACAAGCTGGCCACCGTTGAGTTGCTTGATCTGATGGAATACCAGTTTCCCATATTTGAGGAACGATTGAAGGCTTTGAAAAACCCGTCAACGGTGGTATTGCAATTTGCAGAAAAGATAAAAGCAGCTGACGGGGTGATCATCGTCACGCCCGAATACAATGGAGGCTACCCGGCGAGCCTGAAAAACGCAATTGACCTTTTATACCCGGAATGGAAAAGAAAGCCGATTGCCCTTGCAACAGCTTCTAACGGACCGTTTGGAGGGGCACAGGTAATGACCTCCCTGGTTTTTTCCTTATGGAAAATTGGCGCGTGGGTCGTGCCGGCCATGTACCCCGGGCCAAAAGTGCAGGAGGCTTATGATGAGCATGGAACCCCGGCAGATCCCGAAGCTACGGAAAAAAGGGCGAAGGGATTTTTGGAGGAACTGCTGTGGTGTATGGAAGCGAATAAGAGGATGGCCTGATTCACATGGAGTTATCCACCCGATTCAACTCATCGTCTCCAAACAAGCTTCCCGCAACAACTGCATATACGCCAACCCTTTCTGCCGGGCGAAGTCAATGTTGCGCTCAGGAATGCCCTCCGGATCGGGGTAGTTTTCTAACACCCGATCGAGGCTCGCTTCCCGGAGCAGGTGCAGCATGGGATACAAAGAACGATTGGTATAATTGGCCGGGTCGTCGGCAGGTGCATCGGCGAAGCGATAATCTTGATGAAAACTGGCGATCTGGTAAACGCCTTCGTAGTCGTGTTCCAGCAAAAGGTCTTCGCCTAACTCCAGCAATTCGAGAAAATCTTCAAATTGCGCAAAAGCGCCCGGGAAAATGAGCAGCGTCGTTTCAATGGCCGCCTCTTCATCCAAACGTTTGCATTCCCGGAGCACCGCTTCCAGGCAAATCTGCATGGCTTCCGACCGAACCACTTCATAATGGATGCTGTCCCGCTGCACTTCCCGACTGGCAAACGGGCAAAAATTGCACCCAACGACTACATTTTTTACCCATGCCCGGGTTTGGTCAATGATGATTTGATCGTTGGGCAGGTGTTTTTCCAGATCGGGCGGGTTGGACATTTATAGTGATTATTATGAGCAATGGGTGAATGTCGGGATTTTTTTTCAGAGTAACAAATGGGAATCGCGTTGAATTAAAGGGGATGAAAAAAACGATAGCTACCGGCTTATATCCTCTTTCCCAATGACCTATGTCATTGTTCAGGGCTTCATTCAGGGCTATTTTGCTGAGGATTTACTGATTTCATATTTAGCCTGATGATGCAAAACGATTCGATTGCCAGCTTGGATGCTACTTTTAACTTCCTTCAACAGCGATTTGCGGCGCACTACGAGGAAATTTTTTTGAACGACCTTGCGGAAAAAACCGTGGTCGTCATACCCAGCCTGACTTTAGATCCTGAAATCCTGAGGTCTATTAAAGGAATCGCTCATTACGAAGAAAGGATGCTGTGCCTGTTGATGCTGCTACGGATGCCCCGCACCCGGGTGATTTTCGTCTCCAGCCTGCCTGTAGATGACAGCATCATTGACTATTACTTACATCTTTTGCCGGGGATCACTGGGTACCATGCCCGTAAAAGGCTCACGTTGCTGAGCTGTTATGACGCTTCCCGGATTTCATTGACAGAAAAAATCCTGAAAAGGCCGAGGCTGATACAAAGAATCAAAGAGCAGATCAAATACCCCGAACTGGCGCATATGGTTTGTTTCAATGAAACAGTCGCAGAAAAACAATTGGCGCTGGCTTTGGATATCCCGATCTATGGCTGCGATCCTTCTTTGTACTATTTAGGTACCAAATCGGGCAGTCGGCGCATTTTCAAAAAATTAAATCTGAATTTACCTCCGGGTTTAGAAGACCTTTCTTCTGAGGAAGAGGTCGCATTGGCGCTGGCGCAGCTAAAAAGTGAAAACCCGAATTTGCGAAAGGCCGTCATCAAGCTGAACGACGGATTTTCGGGCGACGGGAACGCAATTTACCGGTACAGCGATTCCATACTGGATACTCCGGATCCCGCGCAGGCTATTTTATCAACTTTATCCCAGCAAGTTAGCATCGTGGCAGAAGGCGTTTCTTATGCGATTTTTCTTGAAAAATTCAAAAACATGGGTGGTATCGTGGAAGCGTTCATTGATGGTGATGTCAAGGAGTCTCCTTCGGTACAATGCAGGGTCAACCCCCTGGGTGTTAGCGATATTATATCCACCCACGACCAACTGCTGGGGGGAGAAAGCGGGCAGGTATTTTTGGGCGCTACCTTTCCTGCTAATGCGGAATACACGCGGGAAATTGCCGAAATGGGCAAAAGGGTGGCCGATGAATTGCAACGTCATGGGGTGCTGGGGCGTTTTGGCATTGATTTTATTTCGGTGAAAGAAACGACGGGCTGGAAGCACTATCCCATCGAGATTAACCTGCGCAAAGGCGGCACAACCCACCCATTTTTAATGCTGCAATTTTTGACTGGCGGCGAATTTAACTGGAAAGACGGAACCTTCACCATGTGCAATGGACAGCAACGGTTTTATTTTGCTTCCGACAATGTGATGAATGAAAAATACAAAGGACTGACCCCCCATGATTTGATCGACATCGCGCATTGCAACCGCATCCAATTCGACGGCGCTACGCAATGTGGAGTGATGTTTCACATGATCGGCGCTTTGTCGCAATACGGCAAAATCGGCATGGTCTGTATCGGCAAAACGATCGCGGAGGCACGCGCCTATTTTGAAAAAACGATCCAGGTACTGGATGCGAATACTTAACCGCTCGCGCGATGGCGGTAACTGAGTTGGTGGTTGAGCGGAGTCGAAGCCAAGTCGAAGTTCCGCCTCGCGTGTCCTATTCATCGGGCTCTGCCCGATTTTTCTGCTCGCGCGATGGTTCCGCCTCGCGTGTCCTATTTATCGGGCTCTGCCCGAATCCAATTTAAGCACTCTTCAACTCCGTAATCAACTTCTCCAGCGAGGCCTTCGCATCCCCAAAAAGCATTCGGGTCGTTTTATCGTAGAATAATTCGTTTTCAATACCGGCGTAGCCTTTGCCCATACTCCGCTTCATCACGATGACGTTTTTCGCTGTATTGGCTTTGATGATCGGCATGCCATAGATTGGAGAGCTTGGATCGGTCTCAGCTGCCGGGTTGACGACGTCGTTGGCGCCAATGACGATTACAACATCCGTATTCGGCAACTGCGGGTTGACCTCGTCCATTTCTTTCAATTTTGGATAAGGGACATCCGCTTCCGCCAGCAACACATTCATGTGTCCGGGCATACGGCCTGCAACCGGGTGAACGGCATACGTGACTTCGACGCCTTTTTGTTCGAGTACTTTTTCAAATTCGTGGCAGGTGTGCTGCGCCTGTGCAACGGCAAGTCCATATCCCGGAACAATCGTAACGCGTTGGGAATACGCGCACAGGATTGCGGCATCGGTGACGTTAATTTCACTGATAGACAAGCCTTCCGTAGATTTTCCACTGCCGCCGCTTGCGCTGAAAGCACCGCTGACCACATTCCAAAGACTCCTGTTCATGGCTTTGCACATCAGGATCGTCAGGATCGTGCCCGCGCTACCTACGAGGATACCCCCGGTTAGCATCACCTGGTTGTCGTACATAAAACCGCCCAATGCTGCGGCGATACCCGTGAACGAGTTCAGCAACGAAATGACAACCGGCATATCTGCGCCGCCGATGGGCATGACGAACAAGATGCCATAGACCGCCGAAGCGCCAAAGA
>JBJXFD010000671.1:0-20893 GCA_046153985.1 Saprospiraceae bacterium | reverse complement strand
TGGCAGGCCAGCGACTTCTTCACTTTGGATCGTATTGGTACTCTGAAGAGTTGGCAGGTTTTGAGTTGGCAGTTGGCAGGCCGCGAACTGCCAACTGTATCATGAAGAATAACCAACACGTCGGAATACGTAACCCTCTGCCAACTCAAATCCTGCCAACTGCCAACTGTAAAACCTGCCAACTGTTCTACCTGCCAACTGACACAACCACCTTCCCAAACTGCCCTCCTTTCCCGATCTGATCGAAGGCGGATTGTCCGTCTTCGAGCGCGTAGACGCTGTCAACGAAGGGAACAATGCCGTGTTGACTGACAAACTGCACCATATCGGCAAACTCCTGGTCGGTCCCCATCGAAGTGCCGAGGATGGACAACTGTTTCCAGAAAACGGGTTGCGGACTCAAACCGGAAATCGGCCCCAGCGTGCCGCCATAGGTGACGATGCGCGCCCCGGGGTTACAAATTTTAGGAAACAGGCCGAACCCTTCGCCCCCTGCGCTGTCCACAATCAGGTCGAAGCCGCCGGCTTGCTGCTGGAGTTGCTTCGACCAATCGGCTTCGCGGTAATTGACGCCGCCCTGGCTGCCCATGTTGCGGGTGCGCTCAATTTTTTCATCGCTACCGGAAGTCACCCACACTTGTGCGCCGGCTGCCAGCGCCAACTGGATCGCCAGCAGGGCGACACCGCCGCCGGCGCCGGTCACGAGCACCTTTTCGCCCGCGCATAGCTGGCCTTTGGTGAATACCGCCCGAAAGGCAGTCAGCCCCCCCAAAGGCAGCGCAGCAGCTTGTTCCATAGTCAGGTGCGCGGGTTTGTCGTACACCTGCCGATGCGGCACGGCGACCCATTCCGCTAAGGTTCCGTTTTTGGGCAAACCCAAAATCTGGAAGCTTTTGGAAGGGTAGGCCGGGTTTTCGCCCCAGTCAAACGCCGGGTTGAGGATTACTTCGCGGCCTTCCGCTATGCCGGCCCCGTCCGAGCCGAGGATGATGGGATACACGATGCCGGGGTATTGTCCCTGCGTAATCCACCAATCGCGGCGGTTGAGCGCGGCAGCGTGAAGTTGCACCAGCACTTCGCCCGGGGCGGCTTCAGGCATGGGCGCCTCGCCATAGTGGAGCGGCGCGTCTTTTTGGTTAAGGATGAGCGCTTTCATGTTTTGTCATGGATGTGTTGAGCGAATGAATGGCAACAATGGAGGCTTTGATGGGTTCAAATATAGGGCTCTTTTATATTTAATGTGAACTCGGGCATTTTTTCAGAAGCGGCGGGCTAAAGCCCGCGAAACGAAGGGCGCCGTGCTTTGTTTCGCGGGCTTTAGTCCGCCTTAGCTATCGGAAAGTGTAAAATCCCGACTACAACGGGACCAAAACACTCATTTTCTATGTAGTAAATGACCGATCTCACGTTATTTACAGGCAATAGTGAAGGCGTCAGGTCTTTTGTTTCCCGGTGAGGCCGGCTTTATCCGGCAGACCCATTGGTCGCAAAGTAAAAAGATGTATTTTAATAAGATCCCCCGTCTACCGTCTACCGTCTACCGTCTACCGTCTACCGTCTACCGTCTTTTCCATTTCTCAAATCCTCATATAATCCTATATTTGCTTTTACTCATCCCTAAGCAAAAACAATCCATCGAAAATACCATAGGTCATGGCAAAAGCAACATTAAAAAGCTTCTCGTTCAAAATTCCGTTTCTGGGCCTCGAAGGCAACTGGGAGGTAGACGACCAGCAGCGTAAAGCAGCCTGGGAAATTTACGTAGAATTGGTCACCCGCGTCACCGTGGTGGAACTGAAAGAAAGCGAGGGCATCCTGCGCGAAGCGCTCAATTCGTTCTATTCGCTGTTCAACACCACCCGCGAGATTATGAAAAAATACGGCCCCACCATCGCCGTCAGCGTCAAAGAAGGCGACATGACCCTGGGCCTCGTCGCGGTGGGCGTACTCAACAAAGTGCTGCGCCCCCTCTTAGCCGAATGGCACCCCCGCTTAGAGCAATACGAAAAACAACGCCCGGAAAAAATCTCCGTCACCCACCACGAACGCGATTGGGAACACAACGCCACCCTGCGCGCCGAAATCGCCAAAGTGCGCCAAACCCTGCTGAAATACGCGGATGTGCTGGCGGAGGTGAGCGAAGTGGGGAAATTGCATTGAGGGCCTAATGATAGACAAAACCCTGAATCTTCATGCAACACGACAAAACTGTACGGATATTCATCAGCTACCGATGGGAGTATTCCTATGCGGAAGCGAAGTTATTGCAGCGCTCTATAGCGTCGAGGTTCGAAAATGTAGTCGTTTTCAGGGATGAAGAACGGGCAACCCCGGGCGAGTCGCTCACCGAACAAATTATCGGATTTTTGAATGACAATCCCGTGGTGCTGGCTCTGTTTCACAAAGACTGGCAAAGGCAGCCCACAATTGGAGGAGATTCCTACCAGAATAAATTGTTCAAAACCGACGATTGGGTGTTCATGGAGTTGAACCACGCCCATCATATAAAAAACCTGTCCATTATTCCCATTCTCTGCTACGGCGCTGTCCTGCCGCCCCGGAACGATGAAGTAGAAAAAAAGATTGCCTTGCCTCCTGCACTACATTTCCTGTCTGATGACATCCTGGCGAAGCCTTTTAATAAATCCAACGACAGCGAAGAGGCAATCCTCAAGTTTCTGAAAGAAAAATTTGGCCTGACCGAAAGGGCGCAAACGGATAAGGCACCCCCGCCGAACCGCCTGAAAGAAGAAGGTCTGGAACTTCCTGACGTCATGCCTTCCAAAGACAAAGAAAAAGGAGTTCCGATCCCTTACCTCGGTTTGTCCTATTATGAGGAAAAACACGCGCGCCTCTTTTTTGGCCGCAATGAGGATATCCTCACGTTGTGGAACATGATTGAACGAAAACCTGAACGCCTGTTGCTGCTGTACGGTTATTCCGGGGTAGGAAAATCCTCCCTTCTGCACGCCGGGCTTTTTCCCAGGGTAAAGCAAAAAGGCTGGACGGTGTTGGCGAAACGCCGTGAAAAAGATAAAGGCCTGACCGCCCTGTTGGAGGAATTGCTGAACGGGGTTTCTGCAACAGGCAAAACGTTGATCGCCATAGACCAATTAGAAGAAGCCCTGATCGAACCGGGTGATGCCATAGATGAACTCCCCGTTTTTTTTCAGCGGATCAAAACGGCCCTGGATGCCTGGCCCAACCTGAATATCTTACTGGGTTTTCGCAAGGAATTTCTTTCGGAAATACAGGAACAGGTGAACCGGAACGGGCTCACCAACACCAAGACAGAATGTTTCCTGAAACCCCTCAGCGAGGAAGGTATTCTGGAGGCCATTGCTTTGGATGAAGGGATCAGAACGTACTATAACTACAACTTAGCCGATGGCTTGGCCAATGATATTGCAACCGGTATCATCGAACGCGGGGTGCAATTGCACAGCGGCGAGGTATCGAGTAAAGCGCCCTGGCTGCAATTACTGTTGCTCAACCTATGGCAGGCTGCCGAAAAAGAGCAGGGCGACCTCGGCGTTCTAAACCTTGAGCACCGCCATTTAGAGGCTGTGCGCAGCGACACCTTCCCGCGCCTCGTCGAAAACCAGTTGTCCAAAATGGCGGAGCAAGGTTCCCCGCACTGCGATTTTTACGAAAACGGCCTCACGCTCGACCTGCTCGCCTACCTGACCACAGCCGGAGGAACGGCGGCTATCCGCGCGGATGAAGAACTCTTAAAACGCTACCCCCATAAGGAGCAGGAGATGAAAGACCACCTCCGCCTACTCGAAAACTTGCAATTGGTGACCCGGATCAGCAGCCGCAACGAGCGACTACTCACCCGCTTAGCCCACGATGCCTTAGCCCCCGTCATCCGCCGTCGCTTTGAAGCATCTAACTGGCCCGTTCAGCGGGGACACCGCATCTTTGCCAGTAAAAAAACAGTGGATCAGCATGGCAATATGGTCATGGATCCTATCCAGGACAAAGACGACATCGCCCTGCTGCGCGAAGCGAAACCTTTTATGTGCCGCTGGTCGGAGGATGAAGAAGCTGCTTTTGCGAAAGGAGAAAATATACTGGCGAAAGAGGAGGCGGAACGGCGCGCCAACATGGCTTACATCTTCGACAGCTTCGCCGATGTTGGCAAGGATTTGATTTATTCCTTAGACCACGAGCAGGCGCTCGAAAAATTTCAGATAGCCTTCGATGTGGAGCTGGATTTTGAAACCAAAAAACAAAAACTTTATACGCCGCTGGAAGAACTGTTTTTTTTCTTTGCAGAGGGGGAGCGGCAACCGGAAAAAGCCCGCGCCGCCGCACAATTGCTGCTCCAACTCCAGCCCGCAGCAACGCTGCGCGCGGGCCTGGAAAAATGCATCGCGGAAGCCTGGCAACACCGCTCACAGTTTACTCCGCTGCTGAAAGCGCTGGCTTCTTATGCTGCGCTTCAAAAACGGTATTACCCCGATATGATAACGATAAAAGGGGATACGTTCAAGATGGGAAGCCCTGAAAAGGAAGAAGGACATCAATCCGATGAACTTCAACATAAAGTAAAGGTATCTTCCTTTAACATCGCTACCACCCCGCTTACGTTTTATCAATATGCGCTCCATTGCCAGGCGACAGGAAAATCCATCGCCACCAAAACGCCGTCCTGGGGCCGCCGTGGCGACCACCCCATAGTGAATATGAGCTGGTACGACGCCGTCGAGTTTTGCAACTGGCTCAGCCTGCACCAGGGGCTTTCGCCTTGTTATAAGCTATTGAAAGAGGCAGGCAGCGACGAAAATAACAAAGTGGCCAATGACTATATGAAATGGAAAGTGGACGCCATCAAAGGGTCAGGATTTCGCCTGCCCACTGAAGCGGAATGGGAGTTTGCAGCACGTGGCGGGAACCGGAAACAGGATTTTCGGTTTGCCGGCAGCAAGGAAATAGAAGAAGTCGCCTGGTACTGGAAAAACTCGGGCGATCAGCCCCTGTCCGGTAGAGACTGGGATTTGAACCGGGTGCTGGAAAATAATGGCCGCACGTACCGGGTAGCAGCGAAAAAGCACAACGGCATCGGCCTGTACGATATGAGCGGTAATGTTTTTGAATGGTGTTGGGATTGGTACCAGGAGGATTATTACAAAACCTGTAAAAGCCAGGGTATCGTAAACAATCCCAAAGGCGCAGAAAGCAGTAATACCGGTCGTGTTTTGCGGGGCGGTTCCTGGCGCAGCTATGATCTCTATTGCCGGGTCGCTTTTCGTAGCTATAACGACCCCGATTACAGGAACAGCATTATCGGGTTCCTGTTGGCCCAGGACTTTTGATTACCCTTTGCGCTTTTACTTTTTTCACCCTTTTTCTTTTTTTCTTTACCGCGAAGCGGTCGTTTTTTTTGAAAAAATGCTGTTTTTATGCCGAGGAGACCGTGCAAAAACCGATCGTGTTTTGCGGGGCGGTTCCTGGAACAACAATGATAACAATTGCCGGGTCGCTTATCGCAACAGTTCTACATTCAAATCTTTTGTGGTTGGGATTGGATACACGAAATGTCCCCTGTTCCGGCGATTTAATCCCCAGCTATTCATGTTTTTCCTTTCGGGAAAGCACGTCACGTAACCTCAAAAACCCGATAAGGGTTGAAGGTGAATAACTCTTCGCTGTTACCCTGAGCGATGCACACTTCCCTCGCAGGCAGGACAAACGGATAAAAAACCCCGATAGGGGTTGAAAGTGAATAGCCCCGAATTTCAATTCGGGGTTAAGAATAGCAGGTGAATTTCATTCCCAACCCTGAAAGGGTTGAATAAAATGATCCCCATTGATTCATTTAAAAAAACCAGGAAGACCATCATAAGCATAAGACTTTCCGGGAAGAGTTGATTGAGTTGCTTATAGAGCATGGGGTAGAGTTTGATGAAAAATATTTGGAATAAAATAAACCAGAATATTCAACCCTTTCAGGGTTGGGAGGCGTTCAACCCGCGCTTTATACCCCGGATTTCATCCGGAGCTATTCACATTTAACCGCTATCGCGGTTTCCCGCCCTCTCCCTCTATACCTATTTCCTCTACGCCCGATTTCATCGGCGGTTATTCACATTCATTCCTTTCAGGATTGCTTATGCCCTGTTCATGCCTTGCGCAAAGCGCAATTCGAGCAGGTAAAACAAGCATAGCCAACGCTCGGCAGTACCGGGATTTTTTCTGCAATTACGCCATCTGCCAGGAAAGCGAGCGTCATGCCGGGCAACTGCAAAGCGGTTAACTGTGAATAGCTCCGGATGCAATCCGGGGTTATGAGACGGGTGAATACTGCCCCCAACCACAAAGTGGTTGAATAAAATAATGCGCGAACTAAAAGATTAGAAGTTTTGCAAACAGAAAAACGACCGCTTCGCGGTAAAGAAAAAAAGCAAAAGGGTAAAAAAATAAAAGTGCAAAGGGTAATCAAAAGTCCTGGGCCAACCGGAACCCCGTATTCTTATTCCTAAGAATAGGTAGACCCCAATAACGGAAGGCAACACAACAAAGCTCTTCAATATCTTCCCAGGAACCGCCTCTCAAAACACGATCAAAGCCACTTGGTGTTCCTGTAAATCCAGTAGGGATATGATGAGGGTAGCTCCCATACCAATCCAAACACCATTCCCATATATTTCCGCTCATATCGTACAGTCCCAATTCGTTTGGCGTTAGACGTCCTGTTGGTTGCGCCCGGATTTTGTTGGCCCTTATTTTAGCAGAATCCCATTCACCTTCTAATGCTTCTTCTCCTGAATTAGCCCAATACCAACCGACTTCATTCAATTTATTACTTCCCGAATAGGTAAATTCTTTACTCTGTTGGCCGCCTCTCGCGGCGAACTCCCATTCTATTTCAGAAGGTAAGCGGTAGCCGTTGGCCTTGGCCTGCACATCTATAATCCATTTTTGACCATCACGATCATTAATGTTGTTTGGGTCTTTTTTAGACTTATCAATTTTATATGCCTTGTTCAAGCCCATTGTTTCACTCAACCAGTTGCAGTATTCAACGGCTTCATACCAACTGACGTTGACAATAGGACAGTCTCCTTGTATGCCCCAATCAGGAGTCATTCCTTTCATTAGGGCTTCTTGTCCTGTCGCGAAAAGGTACAACCCATACTTGTACCAAGTTGTTGGCACATTGGCAATACGGAAGGTATTCGCCTGGATCATGCGTCGTTCTTCATCTTCTCCGATATACAAACTTCCACCTTGAACCGTTGTCATTACGAATACTTCTGGTGCCAGGTACCTTTTTTTTAGAGTGGAATAATAACCGGGATATGTAATTTCAAGCCACTGCCGCACGGCATCGCGACGGGTAGTCTGGTGTACGGCGCTAAGCAGGTAAGAAAGCTCAGGGGACTTAAAAGTGCTGTCGGCCAATAATTGAAAAAGTTCATACATACGATTAATTACCCCTGCTTCGTTCCAAAAAAATAATAGTTCCATCAAAGGGCCGAGTAATTCCTCCTTACTTATTCCTATCTTCATAAGTTGAATTAGGGACTCCTGCGCTTGTATGTATTGGAGTTTTAACAACTGTGTATTTAGACTTATCATCAAGTTTCTGCCCATTATTGTCAACTTAATAGACGTCAGTGCTTTATAGCGCTCCTGTATGACTTTAGCCAGGACATCGTGAGAAAGCCGGGTTGCTGCTTGTCCATCAGAGTTGATTTCCGTGAGCAGGTATTGATTTTTGAGCTCGTGGTGTAGAAGTTGGAATGTGTTATCTTTGAAATCTGCTTCCTGCAAAAATGCATCATTCAGACGTATAGCAGAAGCTGGTTCATCTTTTACATAGTAATTCAGCAGGCTCAGCACCTTTTGTTCATTCGCCTGCCCCTCCGTGATGCGCTCCCGGATTTTGCGGATAAAATGGTCGAGCAGACCATCCGGCTTATCAATGATGTTTTCCAGCGCGTGGCGGGTAATGATAACTTCCCCGTCGGCTTGGCGGCAGCGTTGCCACAGCAATTCCATATTCACCTGGATGAGCGGGGCGACGTGGTAGTTTTCCCAACCCCGAAGCAGCCTTTGGGCAATGTCTTTCGGCAACCCGGCGGGCGAAAAACGCAGTTGGTATTTCAGCGAAGGGTCGCCTGCTGCGCCGCTGATGGCTTCGGTGGCGCCGATGAGGTCGAGGGGGTAGAGCGTGTTTTGGTCGTCAAAAACCAACCGGCGCTTTTCCAGCACTTTAGCGATCCGGGCCATTTGTTCGCTCCGGAAGCCGAGGATGAATTTGTAATTGGGGTGTTGTCGGAGCGCGGCGTCAATGGCGGCGGCCAACGCGTCCAATTCTTCGGGCAGGCCCTCGATGCGCTCGGTAACCGCTTCTTCCACCTGGTCGAGGATGAGCAGTTTCCGGGATTCCGGGGCGGCGGCCACGTCGTTCAGCAGCAGTTCAAAAACGCCTTTCAGGCCATTGATTTTGTCTTCCTCCCGGCGGCGGTACGCCACTGCCCAGCCCTGTCGCTCCACGCGCGGAATCAGTCCGGCCTGCAACAGCGAAGATTTCCCGGTGCCGGAGTAGCCGTCCAGCAACAACAGGCGTGGTCTATCCTGCCGGGTGATCTTGTAGCAGAGGTCAAAAATTTCCCGGCTGCGGCCATAGAAGATGCGGGCATCCGCGCGTTTGAACGGTTTCAACTCAACAAATGGCGACTCGGCTTCGGGCAGGTAATCGGCCAAATCATTCGGCAAAGGAAACTCCTGAGCCAACGGTTTCTGAAAAAGGTTGTCGCCCTTGGCGGCCTCATTTTGCTCCAAGCCCGCTTTTTTGGCAATTTGAGTGAACAGTTTTTTAAAGTCGGCGACATCCGGGTTGTTGTTGAAATCCAACGTTACACCATTATTAAAGGTGTCGAACAACCCCCTTATTGCTTTTGGCAGGTGTGCTTTGGCGGGTTGTGTCGCTCCGTTCAACAGAATCGGGATGATGGTGATGCCGGACTCCAGCGCAGTCTGGATTTCTTTGCGCACGTGGCAGGTGGGGGCATAAAACAGCTTGCTTCGGGTGAATAATTCGCCGGTGTGCTCCACCCATCCTTGAGGGATCAGGGAAATCAGTACTTTGGCGCCTTCTATATGGTGTTTGATTTTTGGCCGCCAGCGGTCGCCTGCCTCCAGGGTTTCTTCGTCTAAAAAGACCTCGTCGGGGAAGCTGAACTGCAGCATCAGGTACAGCAGCCGCGCTTCCGCGGTGGACAGCGCACGCCGGTAGTTGATGAAAATTGCTTTGGGTTTTTCTCCGCTCATGCCAGGGTTGCTTGGTTTTCGTTCAGGCAGGCAGTAAAAGTAAGGAATTGTTGGAGAGTAGGGAGGATTGAGTGGTTATTGGTTATCGGTTACTGGTCATAATGCTAAAATGTAGACATGATTTTCCTGAAAATCCGGTGAAGTATCCAGTCTGTGGAAAGCGTGATGTCTATTGAAAAAGTCTCGTCCTGGTAGATATGATTGAGTATGTCGGCGCCGTCAGTCAACTGGATATAGACCTGGCCGCTCTGCTTGTCCTGGGAAACTACGATTTGCCGGAGCACTCCGTGGAATTGCAGGCGTGCGTCGGGTGAACGCAGCAAAATGGTCATGTCTGGTTGGAGTTGAGTAACCCATACACCACTGATTTTACCTTCAATGACCAGAGGTTCCGAAAACGGAGCACTGCTTGAAGATGTTGTCTCTGAGGCAGGGTCAGTGTGTTGATTTTGCGTCGGAGTGACTGGGTAAAAAGGAGCAGACACCATTTCCGGGTATTTCAAAAACCAGCTTGCTCCGAAAAAAGAAACCAGCAACAATAAAATGATAATATTGCCCCATCGCAGCGTAAAACTGGGGGGGGCATTGAAAATAAACGAATTATCCTCAATAGGGTTGGGCTGAACAACGAACTGGCCGTTCAGGTGTTCAGAAGGAGCAGGAGTTGGCGGGGAGGAATTTTTCATACACCCAGTTCTAATTGATTTTTTACAAGATCAAAATAGTTTCCCTGTTTTTGAACCAGTTCGCGGTGGGAACCAATCTCAACGATCTTTCCTTCATCAAGGACCACAATTTGATCGGCGTGCTTGACGGTACTAAGCCGGTGCGCCACCACAACTACGGTTCTGCCTTGAAAGAAACGTTCCATATTTTCCATAATGACCCGCTCATTGTTGGCATCCAGCGCATTGGTCGCTTCATCAAAAAACAGGAAGTGCGGATTTTTATACACGGCCCTTGCAATGAGCAACCGCTGACGTTGCCCCTGGCTGATGCCGTTCCCCGAGGCGCCAATTTGTGTATTGATGCCTAAAGCCAACCCATCTGTGAAGGATTGAATATTAGCCATTTCCAACGCATGCTGCAATTTGAGGAAATTGACTTGTTCATCACATTCAGCAATGTTGTTGGCAATCGTGTCAGAAAAAATATACCCGTCCTGAAGCACAGCGCCGCATGATTTTCTCCAGGACTTTACAAAGATTTCATCTAAGGGCGTATTCCCGATAAGGATTTGCCCCTCGGTTGGCTGATAAAAACCAAGCAGCAGCTTCACTAAAGTTGTTTTTCCACTGCCGCTACAGCCAACGATGGCTGTTATCTTGCCTGCCGGAATGGTTAGATTAATATTGTTTAAGACATCGTTATTCAAGCGATTGTAACGAAAAGTGACGTCCTTGATGACAATTGCTGCACGGGAATCCACTTCTGTTATCTTATTTTGTGACGCTTGTTCTTCGTCTTCCATTGTGTGGATTTCTCCCAGTCGCTCCAGGCTGATTTTTGCGTCCTGGGCACTCCGCAGGAAAAATATGATTTGCTGCAAAGGGGAGTTGAGCTGACCTGCCAGCGATTGCACTGCCAGCATCATACCCAGCGTCATCTCGCCTCTGATCACAGATTGCGCAGCAACAACGGTAATGATGATGTCTTTCAACTGATTGATGAACCCGGCGCCAATATCCTGATACTGGGAAATTTTCAAACTTTTCAGATTGGCGCGAAACAGGTTGGCCTGGATACTGATCCAGCGTTGCCGGCGTTTTCGCTCACTGTTTTGGAGCTTTATTTCAGGCATTCCCTGGATGATTTCAAGCAAAGCATTATGATTTTGGGATAATTCCTGGAAAGTGATATAGTCTAATTGTCTGCGTTTACTCATAAACACCAGAATCCAGATCAACATCAGGGAGGCGCCGGTAATAAAAAAAATGAATATCGGGACGCTGTAGAAAAAAAGCACCGTGCCGATTACCAACAGATTAAATACAGAAAATACCACGGTCAGCAAACCATTATTCAGCAGGTATTCAATCCTGCTATGGTCTTTGATGCGTTGAAACAGATCTCCGGTTAGTTTGGTATCGAAAAAGCGGATGGGTAATTTCATCAGCTTACTCAGGAAATCGGCAATAAAAGCCACACTCATTCGGGTTCCGACATGGAGTTGTATCCAGCGCTGAATGATGTTAACGCTCGTTTGTCCCAGAAACAGCGCCAACTGCCCCATCAGAATAAGATAAACAATCCCGATCTGGCGGTTGGCGATCCCGATGTCTACAATAGCTTGTGTAAGAAAAGGAAAGATTAATTGAAGGGAGCTGCCAATCATCAGGCCGATAACCAATTGGAACAGCAGCTTGCGGAAAGGCAGCAAGTAGCGCAGAAGAAAGCCAAACCCGATTTTATTGGCCGGTGCTGCCTCATGGTCAAAAAATTGGGGAGTTGGCTGAAGAAGTAAAGCCACGCCTTTGTTATCGCCGCTAAGCCATCTTCGTTGGAACGCGGTGGCTGTGATTTGAAAAACCCCTTCAGCAGGGTCGGCAACCCATATTTTTTCTCCCTTGATTCTGAAAACAATGATGAAATGATTCTTATTCCAGTGTACAATACATGGCAATGGCGCATCTTTTAATGAAGGAACATCTGCGTTTTCAGTGCTGTACGGCACGGAGATGGGCATCGTGCGAAACCCCAGATGCTCGGCAGCTTCAATGATCCCCTCCAGACTTACCCCCTCCCGGCTGATATCGGACAATTCACGCAACGCCTGAAGACTATACTGCCGGCCATAGTAGGCTGCAATCATGCGCAGGCAGGCCGGTCCGCAGTCCATCGCGTCGAGTTGCTTGTAAAATGGAAACTTTGAAAAAGTCATCATAGCGTTTTTCATTAGAGGGTTGAAACCATGGCAGAAGCGTCGGATTTTACCCAGGTAGCAGTATAGGGGTCATAACTACATTTCATCGGTTTGGAAAGCAAGTCGCCAGGTATACTGGTATACGCCCGGCAATCCGTGCAGACGTACCTGAATTCGCAATCTTTGCACACCGAAATTTGGTCCTTATGGAGGCTCCATAATTCCTGAAAATGTAGCTGGTTTGCAACAGAAAAAAGGCTGTCTTTCCCAATCTGACCGTAAACAGTGGGAAGAGAAGGGCAATTTTTTATGTTGCCGCGAACATCTATACCGACCTTGCGATTCAGGCAAGAGTTGTACTGTTTTGCCTCGGTAAAACTGCTTAAATTATTAATGACAAAGTACGATGCACTGACAATACCGCAGTGCGCATCGCTGTCAATGGCCTGGCGTACAAAAAGAATATTGCCCATACCGGAGCGCTCGAAGTTTTCATTATGGGTCACTATTTCATCGTGAGGAGCGGAATGCAGGGTAATGGTTTTGATCCGAAAATGCTGCTCAGTCAATGCCTTTAACCATTCAAGCTGGTAGCCTGGGCTGTATTTTACAATAATATCGAACGATTTGATTCGGCTTTCAAGACACGATTCCACAATCTTTTCCAAATCATGGGGCGGGTATTCGTCATAAAATCGAAGCTGTACGTCTTTGCAGCCAATGGCCTCCAATTCTGACAGAATTGCACTGAAATCGTGACGCGACGACTGGTCGGAATCAATAATGGCATTGGTAATTAAAGCCGGTGCATCCCATTCCATCTCAATGTCAGGAAAAAGAGTGGGATCATCTGTCCAGAATCCCAGTTCGTTTTCTAAAAGAAAATCAAAATAAGAAGCAATAGTCGGGCGATCCTCTTCCTCATAATTCAGCAGAATTTGCTCGTATGTTCTGTTGCGGCATTCCCCCAGAATTTCTTCCAGATTGTTGGAAATGAAGAATAACTCTCCGCGTTGAACATCACAAATAGTACTTCTTCTGGCGCCTCGGGTAAGCAGGCAGCAGGCAAAAAGCCGGAAATAGGGTAGAGGAGTAGCCATATTATCTTACTTGTGGTTGGGAAAAATATCTATGTTGACAATCCGGGAGATCGGTTTGTGGGGGCCCCTGACGTAGTATCTTTTCTGCAATCCGTAGAATTTGACACCAACACCCTCAAATTCGGGCTTCCCCCTTTTTTGGATGAAATCAACCTTGGTAATATACTTGTAGTGGAGCGGCAGATATTGAAAATCATCCGCCTCGATAATCAGAAAATCGTCTGCTTCATTCATGGTGGCATAAGTATTTTGCGATTCTTTTTTCTAAAAAATAATTGCAGGGTTGAGAGGTCATGCCAAACTGCCCCACCGGGTTTACTTCCAGAAAAATGTATTCATTTTCTGGCGTTACGACCATGTCTATGGATCCGGTTTGCAATTCTAATTTTGCCATAAGCTGCCGGATCTTGTCCTGAATGTCTTCCGGCAAACGGTATGGAATAAAGCGATTGGGTTTTTGGGTATTGTATTTTCTGAAATCCGTGTTGGTTTGCATGTCCTGTTGCGAAAAAATGGCCATTGCATAGCATTCATCCAGGAGGAAGAATATCCGGAGTTCATATTTTTTTTCAATGCGCCTTTGCAACAGGCTGGGGAATATGGTCTCCGGCAATTCCCCGAGTATCTCGTCTTCTACTTCTTCTGTATAGTTCGTAAAAAATAAATCTTCGGTGCCAATTCTAAAAAATGCGCCTTCCTGGATGCCTTTGGTGATCACCCGCCCGTATCTGCCTTTGTAATCAATCAGACGCGCTTTTTCACTGGTAACAAAGGTGTCCGGAATACCCAACCCAACCGAGGCGGCAAGGTGCAGTACCTGCAATTTGTTGACGTTGCTATTGAATTTGCTGCCAATTTTGCGTTTCACATGGCTTTCCAAATGCCAATGCAGGTATTCATACGTTCGCCGTTGTTCTGTCACCAATTGTTCGTGAAAAGCGTTTACGAAAACCGAGCCATAGGCATTGAAGTGTTTTTCAACGATTGAGCGCTTTTTGTTTATGGCAGGAAATCCACCTCGTCTATACCAATAAGCGGTGACTTTGTCGAGGTCATAAAAAGTGTCATAGTACTTAAAGTGGCACCTGAGAAAGCCGGATTGGCCTTTAGATAGTGAAACTTCCAGGCCTACGCCCCGATATTCTTCCGCATTCACCCTCAGAAAGTCTGCCTGGTAATGGGATAACCAATCTGTTACTTCGTGGGTAGAAATATCTTCTGCCTGGCTAAGGATGAGGATCATCGGAAATCGGTTTTGGATGAAACAGGCAAGAGCCCTGGGGGGCTCTGCCTGCATTCGTGTAATTTAGTAGAGTCCGCCTGGTTCAGCAATAGAATCGGCATCCAACTCAATTTGACCGCTGTTTTCGTCTGTATCGCAACCGCATGTTTTGGTATTGCGACACTGCGTAGTGGAGCAATTGTCGCCGGCAATACCGCCAAAAATGGTAACTACGTGTTGAAGTTGGTGACCTTCAAACTTGCCAAAAGCTTCGCCTTGGAATTTTTCAAGCTTTTTCATCTTTAAAAAAGGTTTTAAGATTAAAAAATATACAATATGTATCCGGAAAATATTGTCTGTTAAGGGCAGGCAGGAGCCTGGAAACTCCTGCCTGCTGCGTCATTAATGAAGCCCATGTGGTTCAGCAATAGAATCAGCGTCGAGTTCGATCTGGCCGCTGTTCGAGTCCGAATCGTTACCACACGTTTTAGTGTTACGACATTGGGTAGTGGTGCAATTGTCACCAGACGTGCCGCCAAAAATGGTAACTACATGCTGAAGCTGGTGACCTTCAAACTTGCCAAAAGCTTCGCCTTGGAATTTTTCAAGCTTTTTCATCTTTAAAAAGGTTTTAAGATTAAATAAATACACAATATATCCGTACGAATACTGCCACTGTGTAGAAGGAGCTTCCCGCTGTTTCACGCTGGTTACTGGCTGTGGTAACGGAAATCTTCTTTTGGAAAAAAGCGTTTGGCCTTGGACTGGAGCCGCTTGCCGAAGCTGTAATTCATGCGAATTCTCAATACCCTTGACTCAACTTTATTAAAGCTTTCTGCTTCCAGATAAGGGGTATAAAGAATGCCACGGCTAACTTGGGTATTGAAAACATCGCTTAGGCGAAGGCTGACAATCAGCTTGTCTTTGAAGAACTTTTTCGAAAGCCCGATATCAACGCTTTGATATGGCAGCGACCTGCCCTGAGCAGAACCACCCGTTGTCCGAAATACACTTGAGACCTGCATGGTCAAACCTTTGGGGAGTTGGAGGTCGTTGTTGACAGAAATGGAAACCTGAGGAAGCTGGCGCGGCTCTGGTTGGTTGAAACCGCTCAAATCAAATATCATAAAGCTGCCATTCAGATTCAGGTAACTTTTCCACCATGTGGCGATAGTCGCCTGGGCAGAAACGGACGTATTCCAGGAATGCGCTCCCCGAAGATTAACCGGAAAACTCAGGTATTGGCCGGAAACGCTGTCCTCGAAAGTGAGTTGGTAGTACAAGTTATCCATGAAGCTATAGCTGGCACGGAACGTCAGGTTGATTTTTTCGCCCCAAAGCATGGCGTAACTAAATTCTGCATTATAGGACAGGGTTGGCCTGAGATCGGGATTGCCGAAAGAGATTTCCACAGTATTGGAGTAAGGGCGGTATGGGTTGATTTCTTCGTAGCGGGGCCTGTTGATCCGACGGCTGAATGCCAGCCCAAACGAACGGCTTTCCGAAATTTTATAGCTTAGCAAAACGGACGGGAAAAAATTGATTTGACTTCTATCTTTTTGATTCAGCCGGCCACCTAAATCTTTTGTTTGGATGTCAAACCCTGTATATTCAACCCTTGCGCCAGCTTCATACTGCCATTTTTTCCAGGAGCCTTTGAAGTTGGTGTATGCTGTTGCTATGCGTTCCTGGTAATAAAGCTGGTAGCTGAGCACACTGTCAATTGCAATTCTTTCTTCAATGGGGTAAAAAGTCGAACCGTCATAAACATTATCTACCCTGGAATCCGAATAGGACAAACCTGCCTCCAGCGTCAGTTTTTTCTGAATGATCTTTGTATAATCAGCCTGTGACTGAACGATTTGATAATCGTAATCGGCATTGCGTGCTTCTTCATAGGGATCTTCAACCATCTGGCCGTCGGCTGAAAAAAAGGATCTGTCGAACGAACGCTTATTGTAGCGGTCGCGTATAAATGTATAAACATCAACAAACAGGGATTCCCCTTCGCCGAAATCTCCCTGATAATTCACGTCTGCAAAGTGATTGCCGCCATAGTCATTGCTGCCAATCCGGGAGCTGGCATATTCGGTAAGCGTTTGTTGTTCATCAAAAAAATCAAGACGCATAATACCCGTTTCATCTTTCATGCGATAGGTATCGAAGCGATATAAAGCGCCTATGGTATGCGAATCGTTTAGTTTGATGTTAATGCCCGAGTTGAGAAAATAGGAATTGAATGGCTTGTTTTCATAATTCTCCACGTAGCGTTGTAAAGTATTGGATTCCGGCTGCTTATAAATAGCGCCCATTCGAATAAACTGATTAAAATGACTATAAGACAACTGGGCATAAGCACTGATTTTAACGGTGTTGTAGTCAAAGCCGGCTCCGCCTGAATACTTGTCGTTTGTTCCGGCACTGGCGTTTATCCGCAATAGTAAACCCTGGTTTTTTCGGTTGGTTTTGATATCAATGATACCTGTGGCGCCCTCGGCCTGATACTTTGCAGAAGGCGTTGTTTTGACAATAATTTGCCGGATATCTCCTGGTTGTAGTTGGCGCAGGTATTCCAGTAATCCGGCGCCACTCAAATGGGTTGGGCGGCCGTCAATCATAACGACAATAGTGGACCTGCCCAATAAAGTAAGTTGTTGATCATTGTAAATAATGATCCCCGGTGTTCGCTCCAGCAAATCTTTGGCATTCATAGCCGTAGAAGCAATTTTGTCAGTAATGTCCAAAGAATAGCCTCCAGGGATGTTTTGCAGGGGGTTTTTAATGCCAATTACGACTTCCTGAAGCGTAATTTCATTTGACTTTAACCGAATGTCTCCTAATGCTGCTGGCTGGCGAATGGATGACGACCAGGTACTGTAGCCCAGAAATTGAATTTCTATCCGCAATTCCGGTGGGCTGCCTTCAGGAAGTGAAATTTCAAAACTGCCGGTAAGATCAGTGAGCGTGCCTCCTAATAAAACAGAATCCACCGGGTTATAAATACTAACTGTTGCAAGTTCAAGCGCTTGCCCTGATTCAGTAAGTACCCTGCCGCTTAAAGACGGCACGCCTGCCATTTGCTGGCACCATGAATTAGAAAACGGGAAAAACAGTAAAAAAATAATTGTAAGGAAGTTGCTACAATTCGAGGGCATACCTATTGGTTTTAAAAAACTAAAAATGAATATCCTCGCCGGTAACTATGCTGATGTAATGTTGTTGTGTCTCGTGTGTGAGCGTGTTGAATTCTTCCGGATTGCCAATTAAGCCTAATGCGATGATGAGAGCGATGATGGTTGCCATGATTTGGTGTTTAATTTGCTAATAACAATTTCAATACACCAAAATTAGGCACGTAAATACCCTTAATCATTGACATCGCTTAGAGCTTTCTTTCCCGATTTTCTTAACTCTTTGTTGTTGCTTTTTTGTTTAAATTATTGATTAACAAATTTTTAATGTCCAATGTGACTTTCAAAATCTTTCGCTAAGGAACGTCGCAGCAAGTCTATTTTTTCGAGGTTCCTAAATGGGGGGAGGCTTGTATTTTTACTTATTGGAATATAAATGTCAATTTTTTTATAATTTTGGTCAGTTAAGGCGAATCATAGTGATGCGATAATACACTTTTTACTTAGAGCTTGTTCGGGAATTCCCGAACAAGCTCTAACCCCACACAAATTGTTGTTCACCTGACGGATTTGAACTTTAATTTTTAAGGTTAAGAATATAACATATTCCTTTAACCAGTAATGGATTTTTATGAAAAAACTTAAGGAACTGATAGATTTAATCAGTCAAAGTAAACTCAAATCGTCTGAATTGTTTGGCCAACTGGCAGAGCCAAATACCAAGCTTTCTCAACTTTACAACCTCATTCAAGGGGCCGATAACTTGTCGGATGAAATTGCCTGTAAAGAATTATATGGGGATGGAAGCGATAAAAATGCCTATTATAAAATAAAACACACGCTGCGTAACAGACTGTTAAATGTGCTGTTTTTAACAGACTTCAAGGATAAATGCTATAGCGAGATTAAATTTGCTAAATTAGAGTGTCAGAAATATTTCGCGCTATACAATATTCTGATCACTCAAGGGGCACGCAATAATGCCTTGGCGATTGCAGAAAAAGGCCTGAAAATAGCCAGGGACTACGAATTTAATGACGAAGCATTCTTCTTTGCCAGGCAGTTGCGCAGCCACTATGCTGCCATTTCAGGAAGTCGTTTTGATTTTCAAAAATATCACCAACTTGTAGAAAATCTGCAACAACAACTTCTTTCCGAATCGGTTGCCGAAGACCTTTTCTACGATTTGCTTTCTCAATATGTGAATGACCGCTCAACCAAACCACATGTTCACAAAATAGCAGACCTCTACCTGAAAAAACTTAAAAAAGAAAGCCCGCCAATACAGTCCATTACCCTGGCATACCACCAGGTAATGATCGAGATTATTCGCTTTATGAGCATCAATGATTATGCTTCGGCTCTAATCGTTGGGAACGCTGCGTTAGAGAAAATTATCACCCACCACTTTTTGTTCACCAAAGGGTTTGTCATGATCTCCTTGCAGATGATTGCCTGTTGTATTCAACTCAAGCGATACCATGAAGGAGAAAAGATGATCCTCAGATGCCTGGAGATTGTTGAGAAAGGATTCTTTACCTGGTTTAAAATTCAGGAACTGCGATTTATGCTGAGTTTCAGAACGAGCGAGTTTTATGCAGCGCAGGTTGTTTTTAAAGAAAGCACCCTGCACAAAAAGTTTGCTACAATGCCGGCTAATGTCAAAGAAGTGTGGAAGATCTACGAAGCATGGCTCTACTTCCTGCAGAAAAGTGGCCGGATCGAACCAGCACCAGACTCCAGAAATGCTTTTCGCGTTGCGAAGTATGTGAACGAAGTACCTACTTTTTCCAAAGACAAACGGGGATTGAACATCGCGGTACTCATTTCTCAAATTGTCTTGTTGCTACAGCAAAAAAAGTATGATCTGATTCTGGATCGCATCGAAGCTATTGCAAAGTACAAAGACCGCTATATGGATAAGGTGTATAATTCCAGGAGCAACACCTTTATATGTATGTTATTGGAGATGCTCAAGGCCAACTTTCATCAGAACAAGGTCATCCAACGTACAACGCGCTTTCTGGAAAAACTCCATGAAACGCCGATCGAAATTGCCAGGGAGGGGCATGACCTCGAAATTCTACCCTATGAAGATGCCTGGGAACTACTGGTGGGACAATTGGATGAACGAGGTCTCTGATCATGATTTTAACTGAAAATCAGTCGTTTATCATTGAATCTCGACTTCCATTTTGAATGCTTTTTCCAATCCCGCAAGATTCCACAATAAATTTTAAAAAATCTTTTGGTCGTTTATCCGAAAGTGATACCTTTGCATTCGCTTTTGAAAAGGCATACCCACACAAGGGTAATTTTTACGCAGATTCATAATGATTTAATCAAGCAAGCACATATGCCTACTATTAATCAGTTGGTACGAAAAGGCAGGGTACAAGTAGAGACGAAAAGCAAGTCCCGCGCATTGGATTCATGTCCTCAAAAGCGTGGTGTTTGCACCCGTGTTTATACCACAACACCTAAGAAACCGAACTCTGCGTTGCGCAAAGTTGCAAAAGTACGTTTGACAAACCAAATTGAAGTCATCGCCTACATTCCGGGCGAAGGCCACAACCTCCAGGAGCACTCAATTGTGTTGATTGCTGGCGGTCGTGTGAAAGACCTTCCGGGTGTTCGTTACACCATCGTTCGCGGCGCATTGGATACCGCAGGCGTTAACGACCGCAAGAAGAGTCGTTCGCACTATGGCACCAAACGTCCTAAGAAATAATTCAACATCTGTTTAATACGGAAAAACTTCCGAAATAATGAGAAAGAGGAAACCGAAGCTTCGAATCATTGCTCCAGACCCGAGATACCTTGACCCAATGGTCACGCAGTTCATCAATAACATGATGTACGAAGGTAGCAAAGGTGCGTCGTTCCGCGTGTTCTATCAGGCGATGGACATCGTGAAAGACAGAACCAAGCAGGATGAGCATGGACTTTGGAAGAAGGCCCTGAACAATGTAATGCCCGCTGTGGAAGTTAGAAGCCGTCGTATCGGTGGCGCTACCTTCCAGATTCCGACGGAAATTCGCGCTAAGCGCAAAGTTTCTATCGGCATGAAATGGTTGATTCGCTTCTCCCGCCAGCGCAGCGGCAAAGGGATGGCAGAAAGATTGGCTTCCGAGATCATCGCAGCAAGCAAAGGCGAAGGCGCCGCTGTGAAGAAAAGGGAAGATACACACAAGATGGCAGAGTCGAACCGCGCATTTGCACATTTCAAAGTTTAAAAAACCTGCCGAAGGACAATCATGGCAAAAGATCTTAAATACACGAGGAATATTGG
>JBJXFD010000669.1:0-35088 GCA_046153985.1 Saprospiraceae bacterium | reverse complement strand
CATGTTAAGCGCATGTTAACTACACATTGATTTTTTGGAATTTATTTTCTTCATATACAAAACATTATCCCCACTATCTGTGCATTTACCCAATTGAAGAATGATTGTTGGTGCATGTAAGTGGTTTTGAAATATGGTGTCGTCAGTCTGCCTGATTACTTAACGCAATTTTTATTTGCATTTCGGGGTCATTCCCTCGGTTTACCCTTACTTTTGCCAGGAAATATTTTTTCATTCCAAAAACCTTGTCTCATGAGGAAAGTTTTTACATTGGTTTTATGCACCCTCGCAAGTTTAGTCCTTTTGCCATTCTTTGCGGGCGCACAACACCAGGTCTCCGTCCTGAATTTCAATTTTAGCCCGCAAAACCTGACCATCCAGGTTGGGGAATCTGTCACCTGGAGCAACAACAGCGGCGTTCATAACGTCAACGGCTCACAAACAACCTTCCCGAATAACCCTGAAGGTTTTTTCAGTGGAAATGCTGCCTTCGGTTGGACTTTCTCCCACACCTTTAATACTCCAGGAACGTATAGCTATCGTTGCGATCCGCACGTTGGACTCAATATGACGGGAACTATCACTGTCGTAGGCGCTCCTTTAGCCAACGACATCGTGATTTCCGAAATCATGTACAATTCGCCTGAAAGTGGCGCCGATACGCTGGAATTTATCGAACTGTACAACAAAAGTGTCACGAACATCAACCTGCTTGGCTATTCCTTTACCTCCGGTGTGGTGTATACCTTCCCAGGGTACAACCTCGGCCCGGGCGAATTCGTCCTGGTCGCAGTTGATTCAGTAGCTTTTGAAAACGTCTTTGGCGTACCGGCTTTCCAATGGACGGAAGGCGCCCTGAGCAATGGCGGGGAAATCATTACACTTTCTGATGCTTCGGGCAATGTAGTGGATATGGTAGATTTTAGCGATGGCGGCAGCTGGCCCAGCGCTCCCGACGGCAGTGGCCCGTCGCTGGTACTCTGCGATCCGGAAGCCGACAACAACGACGGCGCCAACTGGCAGGCAGCCAGCACACCGGTTGGAGTCACGGTGGCCGGTTTCGAGCTGTTTGCCAACCCCGGCGGCGACGCGCAATGCCTCAACGGCCCGATCATTGGCTTTGTTGGCTCGCAGGTAGAAGTGAATGAAGACGCTGGCACAGTCAATGTGCGCCTGTTTTTGATCAATGGCGACGGCGCTGCACACTCCGTTCAAGTTTCAGTTGCCCAGGCGTCTTCGGCTGCGGCGGGAAGCGATTTCAACTTTTCGACGCAAACCGTCACGTTCGCCGCAGCTACTGTGGACACCCAGACGATTGTCGTCACCATCCTTGACGATTCGAGCCCTGAAACGATTGAAAACCTGATTCTGGAGCTTTCCAATCCGGATGCCGGGGCTTCCATAGACCCTACCCGCATCAACTACACCATTCATATCACGGACAACGATACCGAAATTCCCAATATCGTGATCACGGAAATTATGTACAATCCACCAAGTACAGACGTATTTGAGTACATCGAATTGTACAACAACGACACAGAACACGTACACCTTGCGGGGTTCTCCTTCGCACAAGGGATCGTATATACTTTCCCATCCAACGCATTTCTGAACCCTGGTGAATATTTAATCGTAGCAGTAGACTCTGTCTTGTTCGAGCAGGAATTTGGAATCCCGGCCTTCCAATGGACGAGCGGCGCCCTGAACAATGCTGGTGAAACGCTGGAATTGCGGGATGCTTCGGGCAATGTCGTGGATATCGTGACCTATTCGCCAAACGCGCCCTGGCCTGCAGGCGCTGATGGTACCGGGCCATCGCTGGAATTGTGTGACGTCAATGCAGACAACGATTCGCCTGCCAACTGGAAAGCTTCCATTACGGAATCCGGCGTATTCAATGGCGGGCTCCAATTGCTGTCTACCGCAGGTGCAGACAACGACTGCAGCACCCCGCCTGCGCCTACTTATCCTCAGTATAGCATTAGTGCTGTCACGGCTTATAATCCAGGTGGCGTTGCCGATTCACTGGGCGTAAAATGCCAGTTGCAGGGCATCGCTTATGGTTTTAACCTGCGTCCGAGTGGCTTGCAGTTCACCATTATTGACGGACAAAACAATGGTATCGCAATCTTCAACGCGGCCAATAGCTTCGGCTATACGGTGAACGAAGGCGACGAAGTCATTGTGCGCGGCACTATTGCACAATTCAACGGCCTCACGCAGATCAATGCAGATTCCGTTTGGTTCACTTCTGCCGACAATAGCTTGTTTGCGCCAACGGTGGTAAACGGCCTGAACGAAGACAGCGAATCTCAATTGGTGAAAATCAACAACCTAACCATTGTTAATCCAGCGCAATGGACCAATACCGGCACCGGTTTTAATGTGGATGTTACGGATGGCGTCAACACTTATGCCATGCGCATTGATGCCGATGTAGATATTTTTGGCACAACGGTTCCGGATTTCACGTTTAACCTCACAGGAATCGGTGGCCAGTTTGATGCCAACGCGCCATTTTTAGAGGGCTACCAGTTGCTGCCGCGTTACCTCACGGATATAGAAATGGTCGTGCCATCTGAAGAAGTGGATTTTAAGCGTGCTGTAAAAATTTATCCCAATCCGGCTACGGATCTGCTATACATTGAAAGCAGTATTTCCTGGAACCAGGTACGGGTTTTTAATAGCCTTGGCGCATTGATCCATACTGCCGACAACGAAACCGGTACGCTTCCCCTCGACGTTAGTGAATGGGCTGCGGGAGCTTATGCCATCGTGCTCTTCTACGAAGGCGGTTCGGGTTCGTTTCAGTTTGTGAAGCAATAGACTTGTTGTACCGAAAGCATGAGTCGGGTTGTGTAACCCCGACTCATGCCCTTTCAATCAAATATGAACCACATAAACAACCCAAAAATCGGCATTGCCTTTTCAGGCGGCGGCGCAAGGGGGATTGCCCACGTTGGCGTACTGAAAGCTTTATTGGAAAACGGCATCGAGCCGCAAGTCATTTCTGGTTCCAGCGCAGGATCCATTGTAGGCGCCTTGTATGCCGCCGGGAAATCGCCCGAAGAAATGCTTGCTTTTGTAAAGGACAGCAAGCTCTTTAAACTCATTAAAGTCGGGTTGCCCAACCGGGGATTTACAAAACTGACTTATTTGAGGGAGCGATTGGCCGAAACCATTGCAGAAGACAGCTTCGAAGCCTTAAATAAAAAACTCATTGTAGCTATTTCCAACCTGCATACCGGCGTCTGCGAAATGGTGAGCAAAGGCCCTTTGTTCGACGTCATTGTAGCCTCTTCTTCTATCCCATTGGTATTCAAACCGGTGGAGCTCAACGGTCAACTCTACGTGGATGGTGGTTTGTTAAATAACCTGCCTGTGACTCCCTTGCTCGAAGAAGTGGACTTTGTTATCGGTGTAAATGTGATGCCCCAAGTCGAGCTGCGTGACACCTCGTTACAATCCCTGATTGGCGTAGCTGCCCGTTGCTTTGAATTGTCCGTTGTAGGCAATACCCGGCCTGATCTGGAGCGCTGTCATTTCGTCATTGAACCCAAGGCAGTCCACAATTACCATATTTTTCAGTTCAACCAATACGAAGCGCTCTATCAGATTGGCTACGAAGCAACTCAGGCAATAATTCCGACCTTGATGAGCCAGTTGAATGAAATGAAAAAATAGTGTTATCCTATTCAAAAAGGTAATAAAAAAAGTACTTTCTATTCTTAATGCGTCCTATCTTCGCATACAGAAAGCGATAACTACACACAACTTTCCTTTCAGCTTTCCCTCTTGCACATTCAAATGCCTAAGTCTGGCAAAGTCGTCGCTATTCCAAAAATTTTGGACATACTAACTATTTTGAGAAAACAATATTCCATCACATCAATGGTAATCCTATGAGAATTTTGACAACTACACTTGTCTTTTGTTTGCTGGTGTGCGCAAAGGGGGCTTTCGCGCAGCCAATTTGCTCTGGAAATTTCACGGCTACAAACCAAACCCAGATTAATGGCCTATTAAGCACCTGTACTGTAATTACAGGAGATCTCCTGATCATAGACGACGGCGATTTAATTGATCCCATTACCAGCCTGGCTCCTTTGTCCGGCCTGACCTCCATCGGCAGAGATTTTCACTTGGTGAACACTTCCGTATCGGATTTATCTCCACTTAACGCTCTGACCAACATCACCCGTGATATCTACATCAACAACAATGACGACCTGATCAACCTCAATGGCCTGGGAAATTTAGGGATGTCGAGCGCACGGACTTTGCAAGTCCAGGGCAATGCCCTACTGGAGGACATTGACGCCCTCGCTTCGAGCAACATCACCTCCTTCATCAGTAATGTAAGTATACTGGACAATCCAGCTTTGACGAATTTAAATGGCCTGGCGAATATAGAGGCCATTGGCAATAATTTCTCGGCTAACAACAATGATGCGTTGACCGATCTGACCATGCCTTTACTCCAATATACCGGCGGTTCGTTTAACCTTCAGCAAAATGCCATACTCTCTGGCTTCGATTTTGCCAGCCTTGCCGTTGTGGGGAATAACCTGAATATTAGTAATAACGATGGCCTGATCAACCTCGACGGTTTTCCTGTTTTGGTAATTGTTGGAAATAATCTTATCATACAGCAAAATGATGTGCTGGTGGACATCAGCTCGCTGGCGTTTTTAGCCGCCATTACCGGGAGTTTAACCATTCATAATAACAATGCCTTACCAAGTTTGGATGGTCTCCAAAATATTGGCCTCATAAGTGGTAATTTAACCATAACCAACAACGATGTACTGTCTGATTGTGAAGCAATTTGTACGACCATCAACATGATGAGTGTGGCAGGCACGACCACTATCGAGGGCAATTCAGGGCTTTGCGCAAACGTCATCGTTGTAGATTTTGTTTGTTTGGTGCTTCCCATCGAACTCACTGGTTTTTCTGCCACTGCCACTAAGGATCACATCTTGCTCAACTGGGAAACCGCGACAGAACTGAACAATGCGGGTTTTGAAGTGCAACGGAGCAGCAACGACGGGCGGGATTTTAGCGCGATCGCCTGGATCGAAGGCGCAGGAACCACTCAGGAATCCAAAACCTACATTTATAAAGATTTTGATGTTAAACCCGGCGTTCGCTATACCTATCGTTTGATGCAGCTCGATTTTGACGGCGCTTCAACAGCTTCGCCAGTGGTGACGGCTACGCTGACGGGAGATAAATTCATCGCAGGCGCTCAATATCCGAATCCGGTTAGCACAGGCAGCATACTGTCGGTGCCCGTCTACCTTCCGGCAGAAACCGTCTTGCAGGTAGAGGTCATTGACGCCCTCGGCAAAATCATTTCCAGGAAACAACAGGAGTTTGCAGCAGGTAACCAGTTGCTGGAAATTAACACAGATAATTTATCTCCCGGTTTCTTTGGAGTCAGGATCAGCAGTGGCGGTGCGATGCTGGCCTGCCAGAATTTTGTAGTGGTGGAGTGAGTTTGAATCGTATAAAACACTTTTTTAAACAAACCGTCTTGCTTACCTTTCAGGCGGTTTGTTTAAAAAAGGTGTCCTTATGAAAAAAATTGGCCTGCTCCTGGTCTTTGCTCAGATTTTGTTGCTACCTGTTGGGTTGTTTGCCCAAAACGGCTGGTTCGACAACAACCCCCAATGGGTCAATTACCTCAATTCGTCCTGGCGGGGTGAAGGGATAGACTATATCAGTGTCCAGGGCGATACGATCGTACAGGGCTATCCGGCAAAAATACTGCGACGGTTCGAAGATATGAATAATTCAGCAGACCAAACACGGGTGCGCATCGCCCGGCAAAGCGGGGATACCATTTGGTGCCTTAACCACCCCACACCCAATCTGAATCATTTCTACATTCACTACAATTTTTCACTTGGTATTGGCGATTCCATTGCCGTTCCGCCCTATTACGGAGGCGGGGCGCTCCGAATAAAATACATCATTACGGACACAGGCACACTCACAATAGGCACGCAAAACCTGCGCTTTCAGGAAGTTGATTTATTTTTCGACAACGCCTACGTTTGTAATGCCCGCATTATAGAAAAAATAGGAATGGTGAACACCGGTTGTCAATACAATGGCCCGAATCCCTGGTTGTGGCGTTGGGAACACTTTTTCATAGACGAACCCAATGACGTTTTTATTGATGGCCAAAACTGGTTTTTTTGCCAATTTCAAAATGACCTGATGGAATTTGAGCTGGACGATAATACCTGCAACGGGCTCACCAATGTCATTGGTACGGAAGTCGCATCAACTGTTTTTACGATCGCCCCCAATCCGTTTACAGAAACTGTTTTCCTGCGCTCGGAGGCTTCAGAAGCTATTCAGTATCTGCGCGTTTTTAATACTGCAGGACAGGTTGTCCTTGAAAAAAAACAGCCTTCCCTCGCAATTGACGCGGGAAGGCTGATTCCTGGTATTTACCATTTTCAAATTATCTCTAAAACTGGCGAACAGTTTTTTGTCCGTGCAGTTAGGCAATAAGCTCAATCAAACTTCAGCAATTCCCGCACCTCAGCCTCATTCGTGATTTTTCGATCCACCACCGTGAACTCGAAAGTGTGTTCGTCGTTGTTGCCGATTTTTCGGAACTGTCCGGGATTTACAAGGGCTAATTTATCGTCTTTCGTAACCATCCAGAGAAGGTTATCGGAATCTGCATCAAAGTTCATTTTTGCTCCGTCCGTCACTAAGAACCGGCGCAGGGTATTGCGATTTTTATCAGCAACATAAGCAACCATGCCCTCAACCGCTTGGCCTTGCTGGTCCGTGAATTGCGCACTGACAGCTTTGGGAGCAGGTGGAACCGGACGATCGCAACTCCAAATACCCAGGCTTGCCACCTGAAAACGGTTAATGACTTTGCTTCTGATCATGCCTTCGCCGGTTGAAGTGAATATGTCCGCATGTTGCGCTTCAAACGCTTTTTGCGCGGCGGCTTTTTCATCGTCTATTTTTTGTTGAATGGTAACCCGTTTTTCCTGGAGCAACTGCACCCATTTCGCCATTTTATGTTCATATTCCTTCACGGCGGCATCGTAACTCCGAAGGGCCTGTTCGTAGTCGTTGCCCATAAGCACCGGAGAAACGATCAGTTTCAACTCCTTCACGCCACTGATAAAGGTGAGTTCGTATTCCTGGTTGTTCAAACGCTTGAGCCGGGTAGTTTCCCATTCCACACGGAAAGCACGTTCATCGAGGGCGCCATTTCTGGGAGATATTTGCCAGATTGTTCCTTTGTACAATTTTTCCAGACGAGTTGCTTCTCCGTTCTCCAAGCCATTCTGGTCTTCAAAAATGACATTGTCGTCCGTAAATTGCAATTCAATGGTCGGGTGCTTACCCTGATGCTTTTGCGGGCTGGAAGGCGCTTCAGGAGCGGGTGTCATTGTCTGAAAGGCCTGCATTTCCAGGATACCTTTGCTTTCAATCGCTTTCAAAGCATCTAAGTGGGCTTTTTTGACGTCGTAGTCCGGGTCTTTGGGGTCAAGGTAGTCTTCTACCAACTGTAAATGGTTGACGTCCTGATAAACCCACTGTCGGGCCTCCGTATCTAATTTATAGACATTAAAACGAGGAATCTGGCTGTTGGGTGTCCTCAATATAAAGGAAACCAATTCGACCGCAATAGTTTTTCCGGGCGCCATGTTGACACGTTTGCCGTTTTGTTCCGCATAAATTTCAACCATGCCGGCAGACTCCAAGTCGTAGGACTTCCCGGCTGAGTCGTAATTCATCGGCACGCCGGCTAAGAAAAAGTCAACATAATCAAGCATTTCGCGGTAGTGGATGTCTACTTCGCCTTCTATCAATTTCCCGCGATCCGTCATAAAAGCTTCCGAAGGGATGACCAGACGCGATCCGCTCGGATATTCCAATACACCACCTTTACTGGCATTGACCTTAAGTGCAACTGCTGGTTTTGTTAATTCAGGTTGTTCAAAAGGAACGATGACATGGGGCTGTTTATCGAAGTAAGCTGCCTGAACATCCGTTGCCGCAGGTTGCATCAAAACAAAAGCGCCGTAAACAGCGATCACCAGCACAGCGACCGCTGCTGCATACCGCATCAACAGAGAAAACCGAATGATTGTGGCGCCGGGCTGAGGCGTGACTTTAGCCTGCTGGTATTGTTCCAGCAGGGCGTCAAAATTTTTATGACGCGCTATTTCTTCGCTCGAAGGTTGTTGGGGATTGATTCGTATGTCGTATTGCTTACTCATAGACGATGCAATTTTGGAGAAGGAAGTAAAAAATCGGCTCATTAAAATTCATGTTAGGGTGCTTAGGAAATGAGCTTTTTTTTCAATCGTTCCAGTATCCGATAGACTTTAACTTTGGCATTATTTTCGGTCATTCCGGTTATATCGGCAATTTCTTTAAATGGCATTTGTTCAAAAAAACGCATTTCAATTAGTTGTAAGTCAAGTTCATTCAATTCGTTCAACACCAACAGTAGTTTATTGCGTAGCGCTTCATTATGTTCTTCATCAATTTCTTCCATCACCTCTCCGATGTGGACCTCTTCGATGCTGACTACCCTGCCTGCTTTATTTTGCCTGAAATATTGAGACACTTCATTGCTCGCTATCCGAAACAGCCAGGCGGAAAATGGCACACCCCGGAAAGCATATTCATTCAGGCGCTGCATCGCTTTTAAAAAAACTTGAGAACACAAATCTGCAGAAAGGTCTTCATCAGCGGTTCTTCGGTGAATAAACCGGAATACCTGCTCAAAATAGCGGTTGTAAATAGGTCGAAACAGGGCAGGGTCACCCTGAGCCGCCTGTATCTCCAGCCACTCTTGCTCAATTTCCCACGATGAAACAGTCTTTCGCCCGAGGCTCATCCCTCCGTTTTTTGCAAGGCTACGACTAATTTGTAAATTGAAGGACATCGGCACGCCAATTTTTATTCCGGTTCTTTCCATCATATAATGGCTGAGATTAAAAAAGTTACAAGATGAATCCCTAAAATTGTGTTAAATCTCGTACATCACTGTAAAGCGACTAATCTATATGAAGGTGAGCATCATCATACCCACCCTGAACGAAGCTGAAAATATAGGCAGGGTGATTGAACGACTGACGACAAGAAACAATGGCTTCCTTTCCGATGTAATCGTGGTGGACGGCGGCAGCGAAGACCAAACGGCAGCCCTTGCAACTAAAGCTGGAGCCCGCGTTATTCAAACGCCTCCGGGGCGCGCCTTGCAAATGAATCGCGGCGTAGAACAATCCAGCGGGGAATTGCTCTATTTTGTACATGGAGATACCCTTCCTCCTGAAGATTGCATAGAAAAAATTCTGCACGCTGTGGCAGAAGGCTATCCGGTGGGGTGTTTCCGATTCCGGTTCGACTCCGACAGTTGGATGTTGAAAATGAATGCCTATTTTACCCGGTTCAACCAAATCTGGTGCAGGGGGGGCGACCAATCGCTCTTCATCACCCGCGAGGCGTTTAATGCCCTCGGCGGTTATCGCGACGATTACCGGATTATGGAAGATTACGACCTGATCATCCGGGCCCGGGAACAATACCCGTTTAAAGTGATCCAGGACGATGTCATTGTTTCCGCACGTAAATATGAGACCAATAGTTACCTAAGGGTTCAGGCGGCCAATTTCATTGTGTTCAATATGTTCCGGTTAGGATATTCTCAGGAGACGATGGCGAGTACGTATAAACGCTTGCTGAATTACAGGTATTAACACACAAAAAAAGCCACACAAGCATTGAGGGCGTTCAGACCTCATAGGACAGGATTCAGGCAGTTGATTTAGTTCGGTAATCCCCTTGTCCCGGATGGGAATCCTTAGCAAGCTAAAGATCGAGGCCCGCCCTACCCAAATCAAATCTAACCAAAATATGAATAATGTTAGGTCAGAAACTATGGATGCTTGCGTGGCAATGTGCATTTCTACAAATGCAGTCCACAAGTTTAAGCATATTTTTTGAACGGGTCAAGATCCTGGGCCAGACTTTAACATCCTTTATTCCCGTTTTTTTGGTTTGACGTTCAGTAACAGCGAAATTACGTGGGAATACAAATTCTGGCTGTCTCCCGGATCGGTAAAAGCATAGTCAATATGCAACCCCGCGATGACAAGGCCGACGCCGAATGCCGGGCGCAGGGTCAGGCTTTTTTCTCCGTCAAAATCAGTGATGCGTTGAAACTGGTTCACCCCCGCACGCAGGAAAAGGAACTGGTTATAATCTGCTTCCACGCCAAATGCCGGGTCAATACTGAACGGGCTTGAAGAAATGAGTGTATTTCGTTGCCCGTCTGTTGTGATCACTACGTCCAGCTCGGGCGTCAATCCTACTTTATTCCATTGAAAACGCCGGGCTGCTCCCAGTGTAAGTTGCGGTTTGGTGACCTCGACGCTGCTGATTGGGATTTCGTTGTTCGTCAGTTCCAAAACTTCTTTTTCCCTTTCAGTAAAGTTGAAAGCCCAGGCGTTGAAGGTACTGGTGATGTCTTTGGCCACTGCGGCCAATTTCCAGTTGCCAGTTTGGTATTGAACCCCGGCATCTATTCCGAACCCCCAGGCTGTTGCAAAAGGGCCAATGCGGCGGTGGATAACTTTGATATTGCCGCCTATCAGCAGTTTACCACTTTTCGTTTTAAGCGGTTGTGCGTAGCTGAGCAGCAAAGCGTAGTCTGCCGCTGAAAACTCGCGAAGGTTATCAAAATTAACGGTGCCGTCATCCTCGTAAAGGCTGAGGGTATTCGGAATTTCGTCAATCCCGAAACGGATTAGCGACACGCCGATGCGCCGTTCACTGTTGGCAAGGGGCAAGGAGAATCCAAGGTAATCAAACTTGCCCACTCCGGCAAACCATTCCGAGTGCATCGCGCCGATCTGCAACCCATTGTCCGGTGCAATCCCAGCCAGTCCCGCCGGATTCCAGGCAGCAGCGGTGATGTCGCCAATATTGGCGATCACCGAGTTCCCCAGCCCTTGTGCTCTGGCGCCAACGCCGATGTTCAAAAACTCGTTGCTGTATTTCTGAGAAAAAGCAGGGCTGAATAAGGCACCCATAAAAAAGAACAACAAAATGGGATGGAGGCGTAGCGCTCGGTTCATGCGGCAATTTTTTAGCTCTAACGAACTTAATATAGCTGAATTGTGCAGTTGGATTTCTTTACGTGTCCCATCCTTATTCCGGATTATGCTCGGATCGGATATCGCGATTGATGGCGATGGCTGCATTGAGTTCAAACCCCAACAACAAAACCAGGGCATTGATCTGTATCCAAAGCATGGTGACGATGATGGTGCCAAAGCTGCCGTATAATTTATTGTACTGACTGAACTGGTCTACATAAAAGGAAAAAGCCGCTGACGACAACACCGACAGGATCGTTGCCAGGGTGGCTCCGGGCGAAAACATACTAAACTTGCGCAAAGTGGGCGCCCCATAGCGGTAAATCAATGAAATCACCGTATAAACCAACATCAGAATGATCGTCCAGCGCATGATGTCCAAGGTCCATTTAAAAAACACATCTAAATGAATGTAGTGCGCTATCCAGCTAATAATGACATTGCCGATGATGATCAGGATGACGGAAGCAATGAGCAGCAATCCCAATTGGAAAGTAAGCAAGATGGCAATCACACGGTTCTCGAAAGGTTTTCGCTTTTTGAAAGACCGCTCTTCCGATTTTTCAAAGGTTTTCATCATGGCCAGCATCCCGTTCGAAGCGAAATAAATAGCCAGAATAAACCCAAAGGACAACAAGCCCACCCGCGGGTTCGTGATCAGGTCTTCGATAAACAGGATAATCTGATCGCCGGCATCTCCCGGCATAAGCCCGTGTATTTCAGATTTCAGGGTTTCGTCAAAGTTAACACCTTTGTCAGGTAAAAAACTAAAAACGTATTGCCGCAAAAAGGGCAACAGGGTGAACAACGACATCAGGGACGGAAACAAGGATAAAAAAAAACTGAACGCTACCGCATTTGCCCTGGAGAACAAATCCTGGCGCTTGGCTTCCCGGTATACAAACATGGAAACGTCGTAAACCGGTACCTTAAAAAAGCCGGGCATCGAGTGGTATTTAGACCACTCGATCAGGCTGGTCAACCATTTCCAGCGCAGCACGGATTCCTGTACTTTCTTCGGATCGGGTAGTTTAATTTTTCTCAAAATACGGCTTTAGTTTTTGCAACAAAAAATCAGGTGCGTAGACCGATTTACCGCTCGGCGAATGAACGAAACACAGACGAACGGTGCCACCATTCACCAATTTATGGCTTTCATTGAATATTTCCATTTGAAAAGTTACAAAACGATCCGGGAGGGCTTTTAGTGTGGTTCGGATATTGAGCAACTCATCGTATAAGGCCGGTCTTACAAATCGCATTTGAAGGGCTACTACCGGCATGATGATGCCCTGCACCTCTTCCATTTCCTTGTAACTGATGCCGCAGTTGCGGAGCCACTCCACCCGCCCTATTTCGTAATATTGGGCATAATTGCCATAATACAAATAACCCATCCGGTCCGTTTCGCCATAGCGCACGCGCTTTGGGTAGTCGTAAGTCAGCATAGTCGTTTATAGTTCTGCCCGTTCAATCGGGCACGTCATACAATGCGATCCGCCACGCGCACGCGACAATTCATTGGAAGGCATGGTAATAATGGTATTTTTCACTTCTTCCGGCAAAATGATACCGTCGTCAAATGCTTTGAGCAAGTCACGCGCCCAGACGACCCGATAACCTGCATCTTCAAAAGCTTCTTCTGTTTTGGGGTTGCGATCGTACGTCAACGCAACGCCCGGTTTCAGCGCGACTAAATTACAACCATCTGTCCACTGCTCGCGCTCCTGATAGGGCGATTCTCCTTTACCGCTCAGGATGAATTGCATGTTCGGGTTGATTTCATCTAAAAAAAAGTCTTTCACCGAAGGATAGAGGCCGGTTTTGCCATCCTGCCTCAGGACTTCCACAGTTGAACTCAGTCCGTCCACGATGATGGGCTTGTAAGCGACGATGTGGTTGTGGTTAATTTGTGTAAAAACGGTATCAATGTGCATGTAGGAGCGGTCATTGGGAATATTGATCTGAACCACATTTTTTACCACTCCGCGCTCAAACAAAACATTAGCTAAGGAACGGATGCCGTGGGGGGTGGTGCGTTCGCTTGCGCCAATGAGCAGGTAGTCTTTATTGATGATCATGACATCGCCGCCTTCCACCGAGATCACTTCTCCCCGCTTGGATGGCGGAAAAATATCGGGTTTGTTCAGGTTGATGATCCGCCCATCTTCCCGCATTCCCCTGAAAATCGGGTGCGCCCAGATGATAAACCGCGTCAGGAAGTTTTCGCGGAAACGCGCTTCTTTAGCGGCTTTTGTCACGATCATGTGGTCGTTCACTGTCACCGCAATGTCCCGGGTGAAAATAAAGTTGGGAATCGGATCGAAAAGGATGTAATCGTCTTTGGCATAATAACCGGTGATGAGCACATCGGCCAATTCGTCTTCCGGAAGACTGTGCAGTAAAGACTTGCAGCTTGTAGGGTGCTCTTCATAATCTACGATCATGTCAATCATCTCCTGTTTACTGGCTTCATCTTCGCTTAACGCTTCAAACAGCAATTGTCGGGTTTCCAACACGTTTTCAGCGCCCATAAAGGAGCGGAGTACCGCCGAAAACACATCGTGTTCTTCCTGCATATTGGGCAGGTAAACAATGTCGTCAAAAAGGAGTTCCTCTGATTGTCGTGGAGAAATCCGGGCAATGCCTTCATCAGGGCGATGGATGATCACGCGTTTAAGTGCTCCAATCTCGGAAGACACGTTTACTTTGTTGTTGGTCATATTTGTAAGAGCTTTGGATACGAGGCTAAAACTGTATTTGAAGCGCCATCAAAAAGAAATGGCCTTTTCTATCTCGTAGATAGAGTTAATTTTGCCAGCAAAGATGCAATAAAATCGTGGATTTTCTTTTAGCAGACTTATCTCTGTGGGGCGCCCATCGTCTATATGGTTGGCTTTCAACTTGGATTTAATGGTAAAAAAAGAAGTGAAATAATGAAACGTCACTTCTTCGCTGAAGTATTGCCGCATTTGGGCAATCATCTTCGCGTAGTTGGATCGGGGTTTAGCCGGACAGGCGTTGCAGTCGGACAAAAAATCAGGGCGGCAGGTATTTTCTAGTCCCTGGCAATCGAATGCAGGCAGGTTGGCATAAGAAACTTTGTGGTGGGTATAGATCACCGATGACAGGGATAGCAACCCCGACAAGCCATAGGGCATTAGCGACCCAAACGGACCGTCCATAACCGTCAGGCCGATGTTGCTCAATTGGGGGGAAGTCAAAAAAGCCATCTCTGAAATTTCGTGCATCAACGGAATGTCCCCGACTTCAAAAAGCGCATTCACGGCGTTGCTGCCTGCGTAGGTGGCATTAATGACCTGGTCGGCGGTGATGTGGATTATTTCCGCCTCGCCCGTGCGCCGAAGGCTCAATTCCCAGCGATTATTGCCTGCATCCGCTTTGATCACAGCAGTTTGCAACATCGTCGTTACCTTCTTTTCCCCTTCCAAACGCCGCCGATAAAAATTGGCAATCAGAATAGGATCAAAACTGTATTCCGCCGTTTTATACAAGGCTTCGATGCGTTCAAAATTGAATAACGGATGCGTTTTTATGCGCTCGCAGGGGATGTTGATGAAGTTGCAAAACCGTTCAAATTGCTGGCTGTCTGTGAACGAACCAAACCGGTCGATGGCATAATATTTTTCAAACCCGGCATTGATAAAATCGCGGTGTTCTGCTGTAAACCTGGCTTTGTTGTCGTCCGACATTCGCGCAGTAGCTACACTCCGGGGATAGTGATACCCGCTGTGCAGCCGCGCCTGGTTAACAATGGAAGCTTTCCGGAACAAAGCAGGCTCCTTTTCAATGAGGCAAACGGATTGCCCGTGCCGCGCCAGATAAAGTGCCGCGTACACCCCGAAGATGCCGCCGCCGATAATCGCAAAGTCAAAGTGCTGGCGCATAGTTCTGTTGCAAAGTGAGCAATCGGCGATACAAATCCCGGCAATCGGTTTGCCGGAGCGCCTCGTAAAAATTCAGGCTGTCAGATAGCTGATCTGTATTGGAAACCCCAAGCAACAATCCCGCCATATCCGGGTGTTCATAAGCATGCAACATGCCTGCATGGCTGAGGTTTTGCAGCGGCGACGCGTCTTTGAGGAATTCCGCGAGCGCAGCAATCAGCGGGGCCGTGTTGGAAATATCTCCACCCCGCACTTTCAGCGAGCTGTTGTCATGGTACGCTTCCGCGCTTAATTTCAGGCCGCCTGCATTCATCCCGTAGGCAAAAAACCGCCGCTGGCCATGAAACGGGGCATAGCGCGGATAATCGGATTGCAACAGGTTGTGTTTGACCTGAATGCTGAATTCGAGGCCAAAATGCTCGTTCAGCGCAGCATAAACCTCCGGAAAACGAATGCCTGAAAGCCCTGGCCGGTAGCCTGCTTTAACGATTGCGGCCAACCCTACCAGCGTTCCCGCTATCGCGTCCGGGTCTTTGCGGTTGTCCCAATGCACCATCAGTGTATCTAAATTTTCTGCAAACAAGTTACTGTATGCTTCCAGGCAGAACAATAAAAAACTTTCGCTGAGGTTGCATTCCGGGCTGCGGAGGTTGTCAAGGCTGCCCACTTTCATGGTAATGCGCAGGTCTTTGACGCCGTGTGCGCGGATCCATTGCAAAAGAATCTCCTCCGATTTCCGAAAATCACCAGGAAATTTATTGATGGGGTAATTGGTGGCCCCGTCTACCCCGCGAAAACCGGCTGCATAAAATACATCCAGTAAGCGGAAACAGTCGTGTTCTGCAATCGTCCATCCCCACATGGCTGTGCCAAGTAGTAAGTCAGGGCGGTGTGATGCGGCGTTCGTCAAATGCATAGTTTCATCCGCGTTGATGATTCCCGCAAAGATAGCAGCACTTGGTTGGAATACTACCTTAGCAAAGCGATATAAGGAATAGTTTACAAAAAGCTACTCATATTTCACCAATTGTGTATGTTTGGGCATTATTCTTTTGCTCATTCTAAATTTTCAATACAATTATTATGCAAAACAAGCCTGACCTGAAATTCTGGCAGATATGGAACATGAGTTTCGGTTTTTTGGGCATTCAATATGGCTTTGGTTTACAACAGGCCAATATGAGTCCAATCTACCGGTACTTAGGCGCAGAAGAAAGCAATATTCCCGGGTTATGGCTTGCCGGCCCTCTTACAGGGTTGTTGTTGCAACCCATTATTGGCGCCTTGTCTGACCGAAGCTGGTCGAAACGTTGGGGCCGGAGAAAGCCCTATGTTTTTATAGGCGCCATCGTGGGAAGTATTGCTATGATCCTCATGCCGAATTCAAAATCGGTGTTCATGGCTGCATGCCTGATGTGGTTACTGGATGCAGGTTTAAACTCTTCCATGGAGCCTTTTCGCGCTTTTGTAGGAGATATATTGAATAAAAAACAACGGCCAACCGGCTTTGCCATACAATCATTTATGGTGGGTTTTGGTCAAACTTTAGCGAACCTGATGCCCCTGCTTTTGCCGATCATCGGCATGTCTATGGCTGTGGGTGGCGACTTCAGCAACGGCATCCCCGATTCGGTTCGGATACCCTTCTACGTTGGTGCGGCGGCCATTTTAGTGACCGTGTTTTTCACCATGGCAACCACTAAAGAATATCCGCCAGAAAATGAAGATTACAAAATTAAGCCAACGTTCAGCGCTGAACAAGAGAAAAATATTGCGTTTTGGCACTTAGCCATTACCCTCGGCGCTGCATTGATGGCCGGCTTGTTTTCATGGCGTTTGGTTGGCCTGAACCAGGCGTTCATCTGGACTGCGGGCATTGGCCTGGGGGTGTATTTGTTTCTCCTGCTGCCCGTTTTTAAAGAGATTCTGGCTTCTTTATCAGAAATGCCTTTGGTGATGCGCCAGTTGTGGTGGGTGAAATTTTTTACCTGGTACGGACTGCCGCTCATGTGGCAATACCTATCCTTGGCAGCGGCGAAATACGCCTTTAATGCCCCCAGCCCGGATGCCAACCCGGCCGGTTTTGAGGCTGGAAAAAACTGGGGCAGTTTATGCTTTGCGATGTTCAGCATTTCCTGTTTTACGATTTCGATTTTTTTGCCTACTATTGCCAAACTGATAGGCAGCCGCCGGGCCACCCATGCTTTGTTCCTGAGTATCGGCGCAGTGGGGTTCTTCAGCGTGCTCCTCAGCAACGACAAGTGGATTTATTTTTCGGGCATGACCCTGATTGGCCTGGCATGGGGCTCCATCATGTCCATGCCCTACCTGATGCTGGCCAACGCGGTTTCTCCTAAGCGGATGGGCGTATACATGGGTATTTTTAACGGATTCATTTGTGTGCCGCAGTTCATCGGCATGTTGACAGTTCCGTTGTATTACAAATCCGTACTGGGCGACGACCCACGCAATGCCTTGGTTTTGGCCGGGGTTTGTATGCTGCTGGCCGCGGCTTCTTGCTTCCTCGTTCGGGAACCGAATAGCGAACCAGCTCTGGAAAACGCTGAATGATAAAGCGCAAGTTGGCAAAAGGCAAATTAGCAAATGTAAAAACGGCATTACCTACTTGCCTTTTGCCAACTTAGCTCTTACCTTCATTCTTTATAAATCTTAACCACCCGTTCGCCAGCTTTCGCATAGCCGCGATACATCCCTTCGGAATTGAAGGGCATGGCGATATTGCCTTTTTTGTCCAAAGCGATGAGGCCGCCTTCGCCCCCTGCGTTTTTGAGTTTTTGGTTGACGATGAATTCTCCGGCTTCCTGCACTGAGCTGCCTTTGTATTCCATCATGGCGCTGACATCGTGGGCAACGGCATACCGGATGAAAAATTCGCCGTGCCCTGTGCAGGAGACGCCACAGGTTGCATTGTTGGCATAAGTTCCAGCGCCAATGATCGGCGCATCGCCCAAACGGTTCCAGCGCTTGTTGGTCATGCCACCAGTTGAAGTGCCTGCTGCAATATTGCCGCTGCGGTCTAACGCTACGCAACCGACAGTACCGAATTTATAATCCGGGTTGGTCAACAACGCGCCCTCTTGTTGGTTTTCTGCTGCTTTTGCACGTTCCAGCGCATCCCAGCGCGGTTGGGTAAAAAAGTATTCCGGGCTGACCGTGTCAATTTTTTGTTCCATGGCAAATTGCTCGGCGCCTTTCCCGACTAAGAGCACGTGTTGCGACTTTTCCATCACTGCACGCGCTGCCTGTATGGGGTTTTTGACAATCGTTACCCCGCCTACTGCGCCTGCTTTCATCGAAGCGCCGTCCATCACCGACGCATCCAGCTCGTTTTTTCCTTCGTTCGTAAACACTGCGCCTTTTCCAGCGTTAAACAAGGGAGAATCTTCTAAATACATGATTGTTTTTTCCACAGCATCCAAGCTGGCGCCGCCATCTTTCAGGATGGTTTCCCCGATATCCAACGCTTCATTGAGCACTTTCAGGTACTCTTGTTCCATTTCAGGCGTCATGTCTGCCCTGGTAATGGCGCCGGCGCCACCGTGAATGACGAGTGCGTAAGCAGAAGAAGCGCCATCCGTCTTAGCGGTTTCACTCGCATCTGAAGTGCACCCTTGCAGGAGCGCTGTTGCAGCAAACAGGATAATCAAGCTGTTTTTCATGAAAGATTTTGTATTTATTGCATTCAAAATCAATTATTTATTACATCAGGTGGAGAAAAAATCCCCCTCCCCCATTCCGGGAATTGTTGTGGTAAGATGCAACTTATCCCCTAATTTCACGTTTTTCAGCTTTAAAAAAAATTAAAATAATGAAGTTCAAAGCATTCTGTCTGTTTCTTTCGCTGTTTTCGGCATCCTTGCTGTTTGCTCAGGATAGCGCACCCAAAAATTGGTTTAACCTGGATCTTACCCAGGATGGTTACCCGGGGCTAAGTACTGAAAAAACGTACAAAGAGCTGCTGAAAGGCAAAACGGGTAAAACGGTCGTCGTAGCAGTCATTGACTCCGGCGTGGATTATATGCACGAAGATTTGAAAGACATCATGTGGGTGAATCCGGGCGAAATTCCCGGCAACGGCGTTGATGACGACAAAAACGGCTTTGTTGACGACATTCACGGCTGGAATTTTCTTGGCAACAAAAACGGTCAAAACATAGCGGATGAAAACTTAGAGGTCACCCGCCTTTATGTTCGTTACAAGAAAAAGTACGAGGGCAAAGACCCGGCCAAACTTTCCAAAAAGGAACGCACGGAGTACGATACATACGTTGAATACGAAAAAGTAATCGCAAAGAAACGCGAAGAGCTGGCGCCAAATGCAGAGTTGTATACCGCCATTCATACAGCCTTTACTAAATTTGAAAAAGAGTTAGGCATTCCGCGCAAAGCAGTCACCCTCAAGGACGTAGAAAACTTCAACTCTTCGGATGCCATGATGATGCGCGTTGCCGGCGCTGTTAAAGAAAGCATTCAGGGCGGCGAAAGTTTTGCCGATGTGATGGATCAGGTGCAGGAAGGCTACGATTACTTCAACGGCCAGTTGAAATATAACTACAACCCGGATTTCGATGCCCGCTCGATCATCGGCGACGATCCGCTTAACGTTAACGACCGCAACTACGGCAATGCCGACGTGCGTGGTCCGGATGCAAGCCACGGCACGCATGTATCGGGAATTATTGGGGCCATCCGCGGCAATCGCATAGGTATGGATGGCGTTGCTGACAATGTCCGTATTATGGCAGTGCGCGCGGTTCCCAATGGCGACGAACGCGACAAAGACGTGGCCAACGCCATTCGATACGCGGTGGACAACGGCGCTACGGTCATCAATATGAGTTTCGGGAAAGGCGCATCTCCTGAAAAGTCTGCCGTAGATGCAGCGGTGAAGTATGCCATGGAGCGCGATGTCGTACTCGTTCACGGCGCAGGCAATGATGGCTCAAAAATCACACTCACCGATAATTTTCCTAATGACCGTTTTGCAAAATCGGGTCTTTTTGGAAAAAAATATGCAGAAAACTGGATCGAAGTTGGCGCAAACGGCCCGACAAAAGACGAGCACTTAACAGCTGATTTTTCCAATTACAGTCCCGAATTGGTGGATATTTTTGCACCTGGTGTTGAAATTTATTCGACAGTGCCCGATAACGGCTACAAGAATCAGCAAGGCACCAGTATGGCCGCACCTATGGTAGCCGGCGCAGCGGCGCTCCTCCGGTCTTACTACCCTGATCTGACCGCCAAGCAGGTAAAAGACATCATTATGGAATCTGCTACGCCCTGGACTCAAAAAGTCATCAAACCGGGTACTGAAGATGAAACCGTGTCTATGAGCCAGTTGTCCGTCACCGGCGGCTTGCTGAATGCTTACGAAGCGGTGAAATTGGCAGCACAGACCAAGGGCAAGAAAAAAGCCTCTAAATCTGGAAGTGCAGGTACCGGTGGCAAAAGCGGCAAAAAAGTGGTCGGGCCGAAAGCTTAGTTCAAGGGACAAATTTGCAAGGGGCAAGTTTGCAGATTTGCCCCTTACAAATTTGCAAACTTGTCCCTTACTTATGGCATCTCAGGACATTTACATAACTTGCGCTGCCTTATTCCACCGCATTTGGAAAAGTGGCGCCCCGGTTTTTTCTTTGCATACTGCAACCTGAGCCGGGATTGCGCGTTCTTGGTTTAGACATTTTAGCACACTACATGGAAAGTATTAGCCTTCAATACCCGGCGTGGTACCTTGTTTTCTGCCTTTTATTAGGACTTGTTTACGCGCTGGTGCTTTATTACCGCGATAAAACCTTCAAAGAACAGTCTGAAAATTTCAGTCGGCTGCTGGGGGTGCTGCGTTTTATTGTGGTCTCTATCCTCGCGGTGTTGCTGCTTTCCCCACTGCTGAAATCAATCATCACAGAAAGTAAAAAACCGATCATCGTGCTGGCCCAGGATCAATCAGAATCCGTTCCTGCTGGTATGAAAGCCGAAATACTCAAAAAGTACGAAGAAGACTTCAGCGCTTTAGCCGCCGATCTGGGCAAAGATTACGAGGTGAAGCAATACGCTTTCGGCAATGAATTCCGCGAAGGCATTGACTACAAATACACCGAAAAAATCACCAACATTGCCGAATTGTTGTCGGGGGTTAACGACCTCTACAGCAATCAAAATCTCGGCGCTATTGTGCTGGCCACCGATGGTATTTACAACGAAGGCAGCAACCCCGTTTACCTGAATACGAAACTCACCGCTCCGGTTTATTCGGTAGCGCTTGGAGATACGACATCCCGCCGGGACGTTGTTCTAAAGCGCGTGTTCCACAACCGCATTGCCTATCTCGGCGATCAGTTCAGTGTCCAGGCCGACGTTTCCGCACAAAACTGCACCGGATCGAGCACAACGTTGTCTGTTTATAAAGTGGAAGGCGCCAACTCCCGTTTATTGCAGCAGATGCAGATCAACATTGACCGCAACGACTTTTTCACCACGAGGAATATTATTTTGAATGCTGATCAGGGAGGCGTGCAGCGATTCCGCATTTCGCTTAGTAGCATTGCAGGCGAGGCTTCCAAAGCCAACAACAGCAAGGAAATTTTTGTGGATGTGCTGGATGCGCGCCAAAAGGTGCTCCTCCTCGCCCACTCTCCGCACCCGGATATTGCAGCGCTTCGGCAAATGCTGAGCATTAATAAAAACTATGAAGTCAAAATTGCCTACATCAATGACCTGAAGGTGAATGTTGCAGACTTTGATTTTGTGGTGATGCACCAGCTTCCCGCGCTTGATAACGACGCAACTGCTGTGCTGAATGTCATTCGTTCGCGCAAAATGCCCGTACTCTTTATTGCCGGCACGCAAAGCAATTATGTGCGGCTGAATCAGGCGCAGTCCTTGGTGTCCATCCGTGCTGCCAGCCGGAATACCAATGAAGTGCAGGGCATTCCGGGCAAAGACTTCAACCTCTTTACGGTGGATGAAAATCTAAAAACAAATATCTCCAATTTTGCACCTTTAACGGCGCCTTTCGGCGAATACGACGTCTCGGCAAAAGCCCAGGTGCTGCTCTACCAACGCATTGGCAGGGTGGACACGCGCTATCCGCTTTTGGTGATGGGCGACGAAAACGGGGCCCGTGTAGGCGTTTTGTGCGCTGAAGGCATTTGGAAATGGCGGCTTTTTGATTTTATGCAAAACCAGAATCACAATTTTTTCAATGAGTTAATTGGAAAAACGGTGCAATACGTCAGCCTGAAAGACGACAAAAGGAAGTTCCGGGTCAATTTGGCCAAGAACATTTTCAATGAAAATGAGCCGGCAGTTTTTGATGCTGAATTGTATAACGACAATTACGAACTCATCAATGATCCGGACGCCAGTATGGTGGTCATCAGCGCCGAAGGAAGGGAATTCCCTTTCACCTTTAATAAAAGCGGCAAGTTGTATACCCTCAACGCGGGCAGCTTTCCCGTAGGCAACTACCGATTCCGGGCTGCCGTGAACAGCAGCGGCCAAAACCTGACTTACAATGGCCAGTTCAGTGTTCAACCTATTGAATTGGAATTATATGAAACCACAGCCGATCACAACCTGCTGCGCTTGCTGAGCGATAAATATGGCGGATCGGTTGTTTATCCTGCCCAGGTGCTTTCCGTCGCTGACCTTATCCGCGAAAAAACGACCATCAAGCCGGTCATTTATCAAACTGCAAAAACTCGGCCTGTCATCAATCTCAAATGGGTGTTTTTCCTTTTGTTGGCGTTTTTGTCAACGGAGTGGTTCCTACGCCGTTACTTCGGCGGCTACTAACTTAGTTCATCTAAACTTATTACAAACTTAAAACCGGGTATTTGGCAGACACGCCAGATCATCCCACCTTTGCACATGTCGGCTATTTGTCATAAATGAAGCCTACCGGCCATAGGGGGAGACTGTCTAACCCGTGTCTAATTGTTATGAACGGCAAATGTTTGACTCAAAGATTGCTTCCTTTGAAACCTGACTTTTGAGTTATTTCAGCGGGCTTTGCGTTTCAGGATGTTTTAAATTGCTTAAAAAAAAGAGAAACGCCTGTAACCAGTGCCCAAAATAAAACACAAAACCCTAACAATCAGCAGATAACAATGAGCCAGTACGCTAAAATCCCCGATAAATTCACTTCAACAGTTGTAACCAAATGTGAATATTGCGTTAAAGTGGATAATTCTACCAGCGGTTTTCGTTATCACATCGTCTATATGTAATAAGAAACATGCAACCCCATAAAACCTACCCCAAAAACTAATATTTCTATTTGGCTGCACAATACCTGCGATACACATTTTTTCACAGGGCGAATCAAAACAAAAATTACACAAACTTTTTCTGCACGGGTTTTAACCCGGAACGCAGATGTGGCGGTTTTTTGCGTCGCTTCAACTTTTGGATATAATGATCATATCCAGAGCAGTAATTGTATTGTTTATTGACCCCAAAAGGCGAATTTATTTTCAATAATTTAACATTAAAACCCAAAAATCAATGCAGCGCTTTTAACCGATTACCCCTTTACAAATAAACCAAATCCCCGAAAAACCCGATCGAAAACAAAAACACTTTACTTTTTCATTTCATAACTAAATAGGAAAACACCTATGAAACCCATCCACTCTCTCCTGACAGCAATCATTTGCACATTAATGATTCAGGTAACCAACGCACAATGTTTCTCCAAAAAAGGCCGTTGCAAAAAAACCGATTTCTGGGAAGTCCAGGCCGGGGCAGGACTGCTACCCACTTTTTTGAAAGACCGCACCCAAAGCCTGATGCCTCCCGTTCTCCTCGGCGTAAACTACCGTGTTAAACCCAACATCAGCCTTGGCCTCCATGTTGGGACGTCCGTTTCGGAGGCATCGAGAACCATTCCCGGAGATACTGAACCTTCTCTACACCGCAACCATTATTCAACCGTTGGTTTGCGGGCAGCAGCACACACGACGACGCTCGACCGCTGGGAAGTATATGGTGGTATGATCGCAGGATACAGCACTTCCCGGGTGGAAGTGCGCGAAACAGGCAGTGAAAAATCCCCCGAACTCGTAGATGAATACCGTAAAAATAAAGTTTACCTCTCCGCCTTTGTGGGCGGACGGTACGCCATCACCCGAAACATTGGTGTTTTCACCGAGCTGGGCATGGGGGTTTCTATACTCACCAGCGGCATCAGCTGGAGATTCCAATAAATTAGTATCTGACTTTTACACCTTCATATTTTTCTCTTTGAATTTAAACGCGCTCTATGCCCCTGCTTCCGGTTGGAAGTGGGGGTAATTTTTTTTCAGTTCCGCCATTTCCCTCATTCATCGGCTCCTTTTGCCCGCTCATCACAATAAATTAGTGGTTGGCGGGCGGTACGCCATCAACAGCCATATTGGCTTGTTCAGCGAACTGGGGCTGGGGATTTCAGTGCTGAGCGGCGGCATTAGCTGGCAATTCCGATAACCGGTATTCCGTCATATTCAAGCCATTTTTTGAGGCATACCCAGTAACAGCGGAGGATTCAACCTAATTTTGGCGCTTAAATATTTCGCAAATATGTTTAAGACGCCTTTAGGCCGGTTTCGGATTATCGCTTTTGTGGAAGGCATTTCTTTCCTGCTACTGGGCTTCACCATGATTCTGAAGTATCAATATGCCATGCCCCGGCCCAATTTTGTAGTCGGACTGGCGCATGGCGTTTTGTTCATCGCCTACGTTTTTCTGCTGATCCGCATCACCGTCATTTACGAATGGTCTTTTCGGAAATTTGTGCTCGCCTTTTTGGCTTCGTTGTTGCCGTTTGGGACTTTTGTAGCTGACAAGCATTTGTTCACCAAGTAGACACTAAAAGCCTGCGCCTATTCGGATTCCACCCCAGCGGTGCGTGTTTCCCGTATCAAATTCTTTGGTGATCACCGATTGGCAATATTCCAGCCAGAGTTTTCCGGCGCCCAGCACAAATCCAAAGTCGCCCTGAAACGTAAAGCGGGTCAGGTCGCCGGAAGCGATGACATAAGGACTGCTCCGGTTGAACAGACCGCCTTGCAGGGTAGCATCGTAAATATTGAAACCCGGCTGCCCCCGGGCATAAAGGTAACCGTACCACTTTTTTGCTTTGGCCGCAGTGCGGTATGGATCATCAAACCAGCCAATCATCGCGTTCATTCCAATCCGGATGCGGTTGGTATGCGTTCCAAATCTGGCGCCAGCCGATACATTAACCAATAACCAATTTCCGTTCTTAAAAACACCTTGCTCATAATCAACCTGATAGTTCAGAATCAGGTCGTTTTTGATCTGGTGCTGCCAGCCCAGCGGCGGGATGTTGTCTAACCAGCGGTGGATGGCTTTTTGCATGCCTTCGCTGCCGGCGGCAGGCCCCATGATTCCGACAACCAGTGTTGTTGAGATCCGCTTGCGCCGAAGGGTATCTGTTGCAAGAACAAAAGCCGAAATCGAAAGATTGCTGCTAAAAGGTCGGTCGCCGTAAAGAATGTTATCGCTGCGGATGGTGCTTGGCGTATATCCGTAATGATCTGAACGAATGCCGTATTGAAATGTACTATGGCCGGGTTGAATCAGCAGCTTATTCAGTGGGTTATGCTTCAAAGCCGGGTGGGCAAATTCTAACGCAATTCCCTGTGTGTAGTAATCGTCAGTGGCTGTGAAAAAGTCGTTGTCGTAGTGGAATCGGAACCAGGCGTTGCTGTTTATTTTGGTGAATGCGGCGGTGTTGTCTACAATTTGTGCATGGCTGGAAAAGCTCAAGCACAGCGCAGCGGCAACAAAAAACTTTTTAATCCCCACAAATTTCTGTTTTAAGAAAGGTTATCCTTAATCAAACATACGGGCAAACCAGTCGTGAGGATTGGAAAAGCCCAAAATGATTCTATCTACCTGTCTCTGGTAGGGGTTTATTTTTTGAATTTACTTTTAGATAGAAAGAAAATTTCGACTGAGTAAAATGTTTCGATGCTATTATTCTTAGCTAAACCTACACTAAGTTCCAATTTCTTATCCTGAGCCTTTATCTTAGCGCCGATTTCGCATCACAACAAAAGACAGCACCGTATGAAACAACTCAGTCGCCGTTCCTTCCTCGGAACTGCTGCCCTTGCTGGCGCCGCTACCGCAATACCCGTACTCGGAAACGCCAGCACAGCTTCCTCCACTGCCCCCGCCATCCTTGGCCAAAAACCAAAATCTAAAATCAACCTGGGCTTCATCGGCGTGGGCTTGCGCGGCCAAAGCCACGTCGAACTCGCCCTCATGCGCGACGACTGCAACGTGCTCGCTATTGCCGACCCACAGGCGGTCATGGTCAATGGCTGTCTGAAATTATTCGACGACAAAGGCGTCAAACGGCCAAAAGTATTTTCCAACGGCGATTACGATTATTTAGAGCTCCTGAAAGAAAAGGACATTGACGCCGTAGTGATCGCTTCACCCTGGGAATGGCATACGCAGCAAGCCGTTGCAGCCATGCAGGCCGGGAAATATGTCGGCACGGAAGTTTGTGGCGCGTTTTCTTTGGACGAATGCTGGCAATTGGTCAATACCCACGAAGCAACCGGGGTACACCTGATGTTTCTGGAAAATGTGTGCTACCGGCGCGACGTCATGGCGGTGCTCCAAATGGTGCGCGAAGGCTTGTTTGGCGAACTGCTCCATTTTGAATGCGGCTACCAGCACGACCTGCGGGAAGTGAAATTCAACGACGGGATCAATCCGTACGGCGGCGGCGTGGAATTTGGCGAAAAAGGCTTCCACGAAGCCAAATGGCGCACCAAACATTCGGTTGCGCGCAACGGCGATTTGTACCCCACCCACGGCATTGGGCCTGTAGCCATGTACGCCAACATCAACCGCGGCAATCGCTTAGTTTATCTGACTTCTACATCCTCTAAATCAGTTGGATTGCACGACTACATCGTCAACCACCCGAAAGGTGGCCAATCGCACCCCAACGCCAAGGTCAAATTCAAACTTGGCGACGTGGTGACCACTGTGATCAAAACGGCAAACGAAGAATCCATCATCATTTCGCACGATACGAACCTGCCCCGTCCTTATTCTTTAGGATTCCGGGTGCAAGGCACCAAAGGCATCTGGATGGACGTCAACCAAAGCCTGATGATTGAAGGGCAAACCAAAGCCCATCAATGGGAAGAAGCCAAAACCTGGTTGGACAAATACGACCACCCGCTCTGGAAACGCTACGGGGCCGACGCCAAAACTGCCGGACACGGCGGCATGGATTTTTTCGTCTTCCACCACTTCGTAGAGTGCGTCAAGCGCAACATCGCGCCGCAAATGGACGTGTACGACGCGGCCACCTGGTTGGCCATTACGCCACTGTCGGAAGCTTCCATCGCGATGAGCAGTGCGCCGCAGGCCTTCCCGGATTTTACACGTGGACGGTGGATAGACCGGAAGCCGGATTTTGCGTTTGGGGAAGAGTTTTGAAAACTTGAAAATTTGCCACCTAAAATAGCATGAGCCACCCAATTATCCCGGATGGCTCATGCGCGGTCTAAAATCTAACGTCTAAAATCTTACATCTACATCGAACAAGATCAGTGTTCGTGCGCCTCCTCCTTGTGCGCCTCCCTCAATTTCTGCTGGATGTCGGCAGGTACTGCATTGTATTCAGCAAATTGCGTATGAAACTTGGCTTTGCCCTGCGACAGGGAGCGAAGTGTAGAGGAATATTTATACAATTCCGCCAACGGTATCCTGGCCATGACCTTCTGGTAATGCCCTTCCGAGCCCATGCCCTGGATGATCGCGCGGCGCGTTTGCAGATCGCCCATCACATCGCCCATCACATCATCGGCGCAAAGGATTTCCACGTCGTAAATCGGTTCAAGCAATTGCGGCGCAGCTTCGCCGAACGCTTCTTTGAACGCCATCGTACTGGCCAGCACGAACGCCATATCGTTGGAATCCACCGGGTGCATTTTGCCATCGTAGACGCTCACCCGAATGTCCTGGCAGTTGGAACCGGTCAGCGGCCCTTCTTCCATTTTATTCATGATCCCTTTTTTGATGGCATTTGAAAACTTTCCGTCAATCGAACCGCCAACGATGCACCAATAGAAAGCGAGTTTGCCTCCCCAAGGCAGTTCTTCTACGTCCTTGTTGCGGACGCTAAGGCCGGCCGGATCGGGCATGCCATCGTGGTAAGGTTCAATGCGAATGTGTACTTCGGCAAACTGGCCGGCGCCTCCAGTCTGTTTTTTGTGGCGGTACATGGTGTTCGCCTCTTTGGTAATCGTTTCCCGGTAAGGGATGCGCGGCGGCAGGAATTCCATGGTCACGTCGTTCACCTTTTCGATGCGGTAACGAGTGATGTCCAAATGCAATTCGCCCTGACCGTGGAGCAAGGTCTGTTTGAGCGTTTTGGATTGCTCGATCACTAAGGTCGGGTCTTCTTCGGCAATACCGATCAATGCTTTCATCAACTTTTCCATGTCGTTTTTGCTCGGTGGCTGGATGGCGACGTGGATGCGCGATTCCGGGAAATGGATCGGATCAATCTGGCGGTCCGTTCCTTTCGTGTTCAACGTATTGTTGGTGTGCGTATTTTTCAGTTTCACGGTAACCCCAATATCGCCGGCGCGCAACTCTTCTACGCTATCGCGGTTTTTCCCGTTCGCAATATAGAGTTGGCCGAAACGCTCTGATGTGCGATTGCCACTGCTGTTGTTCAGTTCATCGCCGGCTTTGAGCACGCCGGAATATATTTTGAAATAAGAAACCAACCCGACCTTGGGTTCAGAAATGGTTTTAAAAATAAAAACGGTAGCAGGTCCATCCGATTTACAGGCTAAGGTTCCACCGCCGACGAGATCTGCATCGGGCCGGTCGGCAGGCGAAGGGCAAACGTCGTTGATGAAACCCATGATGCGACCGCTGCCCATGTTTTGCGACGCAGAGCAGCAAAAAACCGGTACAATCTGCTGATGCGCAATGGCTAAGCGAAGTCCGTAAGTCAGGTCTTCTTCAGAAAGGGTGCCCTCTTCAAAGAATTTTTCCATCAAGCCTTCTTCATTTTCCGCCGCCGCTTCTACCAATACGTTGTGCATTTCCATAGCACGGTCTTTTTCAGAAGCCGGAATCTCTTTCTTCTCGGGTTTGCCACCATTGGCAGGAAATACATACATCACCATGCGGAGGGCGTCTATGATGGCATTGAAGCCTTTACCCTGGTTGATGGGATATTGAACCGGAATCACTTTCGCGCCAAAGCGCGCACGTGCCTGCTCCAGGGTGGTTTCAAAATCGGCTTTTTCGTGATCGAGTTGGTTCACGACAAAAACAGCGGGCGCTTTAAACGCCTCGATGTATTCCCAGATGATTTCCGTGCCAACCTCCACGCCTTGCTTTGCGTTGAGCAGCATCACCGCCGTATCCGCTACTTTAAGTGCAGCTACAATTTCGCCGACAAAATCGTCTAATCCCGGCGTATCTATAATGTTGATTTTAGAGTCCTTCCAGGTTGCATGCAACAGCGTACTGAAAATAGAGCTGCCGCGCTCCTGCTCAATGCTGGAGTAATCGGAAATGGTATTGCCCTCTTCAACCGTGCCCCGGCGGCTAATGGCTTTCGCCTCATATAGCATCGTTTCTGCAAAGGTCGTCTTTCCTGAACCGGAATGTCCCAACAATACAACATTTCGAATGTTTCTGGTGTCAAAGCTCATACGGAACTCGTTTTATGGATTTGGTTAGACAATAATCTTTCCTGACTGAATTTCCCCTAATGATAAAATGATATTTTAACTTGAGCAAGTTTTCGGCAATCAAATTGTGCATTCAAATTTTTTTTATCATGAAAGAGGTCAGGTACTGTTGCATAAACGGTCAAATAAGCCCCATTGAGACGGCCAGTATAGGCGTCAGCGACCTGGCGTTGCTGCGCGGATACGGCGTTTTCGATTTTTTAGCCGTACGGCAGGGAACGCCGCTTTTTCTCGGCGACTATTTGGCGCGTTTTGAGCGTTCAGCTGGTGTGCTGGGGTTGCGACTTCCTTTTTCCATAGCGCAACTCCACGACATGGTGTGGTCGCTGGTTGAGGCAAATGGCTTGCAGGATGCCGGGGTTCGGCTGGTGCTCACCGGAGGCTATTCTGAAGATGGGTATGCCCCTGCGGCGCCTAACCTCATCATTTTAGAGCATTACCTGGCGCCAAAAAGCGAAAGCGTCTGGAATCAGGGCATCAAAATGCTGAGTTATGCCCACCAACGTGAGTTGCCCGAAGCCAAAAGCATCAATTACCTCACCGGAATCCAACTGCTGGATCGCCTGAAAAAAGAAGGCGCCGCCGAAGCCTTGTTCCACGATAATGGCTGGGTGCGGGAGTCTGCCCGCGCTAATTTTTTCATCGTCAGCGACCATGGCAAACTGGTTACTCCGGAAAAAAAGATCCTGCACGGCATCACCCGGCAGCGAATTCTGCAATCAGCCGGTTCTTTAATTGAGATTGAAACAAGAGAACTTGCGCTGGAGGAGGTTTTTACGGCCCGGGAGGCGTTCATTACCAGTACGACAAAAGGGAATCTGCCGGTGGTACAGGTAAACAACCACCTCATTGGCGATGGCAAACCAGGACCTGTTTCAAAAGCAATTTCGGACTTGTTAGACCTTCAAATTGTAGCGCATATTGAGGCAAGCTATGCTGAAAAATAGTTCAACGATCCTTTTTTTGCTGTTTATTATACATTCTGCTGGCGCACAAAACGAGGCCCGGGCCTCTGTTGCCGATCCCTCGCTCACTTACTACCAACACATCAAGCCCATCATTGACAACCACTGCGTCGTATGCCACCGGGCCGGGCAATCTGCGCCTTTTCCGCTTACAACATACGAAGACGTGGAAAAACGCGCCCATTTTATCCAAATGGCGGTTGAATCGCGCTATATGCCACCCTGGCATGCCGACCCGACGTTTCGCACGTTCCACAATGAAAACCGGTTGAGTGATGCGGAGATTCAAATGATTACAGCATGGATTGCGGGGGGTGCAAAAAAGGGCAAGCCTGCAAAAAAAACAAAGCAGGCAATGGGCGATGAAACTACTCCCTATGCAGAACCCGACCTGCGCCTGACGATGCAAAAGCCATTTGAAATACCCGGTGACAACAGCGAACAATTCCGGATTTTTGTGGTCCCCACGAATACAACCGAAGTCCTTTACGTGCGTGGAATTGGTTTCCACCCGGGCAATTTGCGGCAAGCGCACCATGCCCGCCTGATGATTGATACCACCAACCTGTTGCGGCCCGACGACGGCGCAATTGCAGGCGACCCGAAGACGGTATTTACAGAAAAGGAGGTGAAAATGTCGGAAGAATTCTGGCATGGATGGGTGCCGGGCAACTTCCCGATCTGCTACCCGGAAGGATTTGGCAAGCGCCTGCCCAAAAACGCCGACATCATTTTGAACATGCACTACTCCCCTACCCCAAAACCGGAATCCGACCAGTCCTCCATCAGCCTTTATTTGTGTCGTGAAAAACCCAGACGTCTTGTAAAAACCTTTGCGCTTGGCGAACAATGGATTACCAATCAGCCTTTTGTGATTCCGGCAAATTCAGAAATCAAGTTCTACATGCGTTCTCCTATGCTCCCTGCCGATTTGTCGCTGGCGACCGTTATGCCGCACATGCACCTGCTTGGAAAAAGTTTCAAAGCCTACGCGATCACGCCGAAAGGCGACCTCATTCCGTTGATTCATATCCCGGTTTGGGACTTCAAATGGCAAATGATTTACCAGTTTGAAAAATTGCTCAAATTGCCCAAAGGCTCTGTGATTTACGCGGAAGCTGTGTTTGATAATACTTCAGCCAATGGATTGAATCCCAATTTTCCTCCAAAAACGGTCACTTACGGGTGGGGAACCAAAGACGAGATGATGAATTTAATTTTTGAATATTTAGACTACGAAGAGGGGGATGAAGCGTTGAATTTATTTGAGCGCAATTAATTTTTTCACTCAATATCATAAAGTTATGAAAAACGCACTACTAATTGCCGCTTTGGCTTGCTCAGGTTGGGTACACGCGCAAACAGACGCAGCCATGACCAACAGCCTTCGAGATGACATCAACAGCGGAAACCTGGAACCCTCTGCCTACCGCGTCATTTACGGGGTTCCTCAGCAGACTGGCGCCGTTCAGGGCGATGTGTATTTAGACGCAGCCTGGCAAAAAGCAGATGTCTGGTTTTATCCGGAAGTCGTTGCCCAATACGATCCAAAAGCTTCGGATAAAGTATCCGGCCTTCCGGTTCGCATTGACTTAGGCAACCAATACGTCGAATTCAAATTGCCGGAAGGCGTAAAAGCCATTGAAGCCGCTTCGATTAAAAAAATTGAACTGAAAGAATCTGGTAACATTCGCACATTTATGAATACCCGGCAATACGGCCAGACAAAGGAGATGCCGGGCTTTGCGGAAGTGCTTTCTGATGGAAAAATCACCGTCGTGAAGTACACGAAACTATGGTTGAAGCAACCGACTTACAATGTCGCGCTGAACGTTGGCGAACGCGACGCCAAATTGATCAAGCAGAAAGATTACTACCTGGTTTCCGAAAAAAACGGCGCTTATGAATTAGATAAATTCAAGCCAGGCACTGGTTCGTTGAAAAAAATGACAAAAAGCAAAGCCAAAAAGGTAGAAGCTTACATCAACGACAACGGACTTGATCCAAAAATTGATGCAGATTTGATGAAGATTCTGGCTTATTACAACGGGTTGTCGTGATGAAGTGAAGTCTGCATAGCTTGTCCCGCACAGCGGGGAGGCAAGTAGGCAAAAGGCAAATTGGCAAGGGACAAAAAGCAAATTGCCTGTTTGCAAATTTGCCCCTTGCCTCTTACTCCTCGCCCCTTCAAACTGCCAAATGCGCAATCATATCCGAAGTCATTCCCACTAAATCATAGTCGTGTTTCCAGCCCCAATCGGCACGGGCTAGAGAATCGTCAATGCTTTCGGCCCAGGATTCTGCGATGCCTTGTCTGAAATCAGGCGCGTAGTTCACGGTAAATGCCGGATAATGCTTCTGTATTTCTGCAGCCAATTCAGCTGGCGTAAAACTCATTCCGGCTAAATTGTAGCTATTGCGCACCGTGATTTTTTCATCAGGCGCTTCCATAATCTCCAGCGTGGCCCGAATAGCATCTGGCATATAGAGCATAGGCAGGCGGGTATCGGCTTTGAGGAAACAAGTATAAGGTTCGTTTTTCACGGCGTAGTGAAAAATTTCTACGGCGTAGTCTGTTGTTCCGCCGCCGGGCATGGATTCATAGCCAATAATGCCGGGATAGCGCAATGAACGCACGTCTACGCCGTACTTCTGGTGGTAATATTGGCACCAGTTTTCCCCGGCAGCTTTGCTGATGCCATATACCGTTTCCGGGTGTAATGGCGTATTCTGTGGCGCATTGTGCTTGGGCGTATCGCCCCCAAAAACAGCTATGGTACTGGGGAAAAACAATTTTAGCTTGTACTCCCGGGAAGCTTCCAACACATTAAACAACCCATTGATGTTGATGTCCCAGGCATGTCGGGGGTCCAGTTCGCCTTTTGCAGAGAGAATGGCAGCTAAGTGATAAATCTGGGTAATCTGGTATTTTCGGATGATGCGCACCAATTGTTGAGCATCCAGAATATCCAACAACTCAAAAGGATCGCTGTTGCTGATCTCTTGTGGGATGCGGATATCGGAAGCAACTACATTTTCCTGTCCGTATATATTTCGCAGCGCAACGGTCAACACGGAGCCAATCTGTCCGTTTGCGCCGACGATCAGGATTCTTTCTTTTCGCATACAATATGCTGTTTATTGGTTAGGTGTAGCCCAACGGGCTAAGAGCGCCGAAAAATACTAAGTTTATACTTGTGAAAAAGCGGAATCTTTACGAATGGGCAGTCAGGTGGGATAGTCCGGAATCGAATCCTGCAACGCCCACGATTCTGTTTCATAATCCATCCGGCAACAGTAAGCTGCAATCCCATTGACAGCCAATAGATAAGGAACGCGCAGTGGCAAATTATAAGCAGCAAGCTGGCGAAACGTAGCCTCGCTGATTTTTACCTGTGGCGCTTTGCATTCCACCAATAGAAAAGGACGCATATCCGGGTCATAAACCAGCACGTCACAGCGCTTGAAAAGGGTATTGACGCGCAGACTTTTTTCGATCTTGATCCGGTTCTTATTGTAGCGCTTCTCTTCAAGGAGGTACGATACAGCCAATTGCCGCACCATTTCTTCCGGCTGTAAAACCAGCCATTTTTTTCGGATGGGGTCATAAATCGCAGCACCTTCTGCGCTTTGGCGCAACTGGAGCAGGTGTTTAAATCGCATCAGGGATAAGTCCATTCTCAAGCAAGTTTCAACTGGAATGATCGGCTACAATGAGCCATTTCCCTTTTATTTTTTTCCAAAGCAGGGTAAAATGACCGCTCAGATCTCCGGCATCGCGTTTCAAATGCCATTTGCCGATGACGAAAGCTGCTTTACCCGACAATTTATCAACACGGATAAGGGTAAAAGTCAACATGCCCATCGTTGCCCGGTTGGGATACCCCTGCTTATAATTCGCTAAGGTGGCATCCCAACCGTAAGTCAACCCTTTGCTCCCAATGAAACAAAGGCTGTCCGAGTGCAAATACCCTTCCATAAATGCTTCCAGATCGCCCTTGTTCCAGGCAGTTTCCTGGGCTTTCATGACGTTCCGGATGGCATTAGCGGCGGCATCTTCACGCTGGGCAAGGCCCGTTTGAAGATTGATCAATACAAACAACAGCAGAAAAAAATTGCGATTTTGCATATTATCGAATCAAAGTAGAACTGCCAGTGAATACCTCGTGATTGCCATCTTCAAACGCTACTTCAAGGCGCCAAATGTACACACCGCCGTTCATAGGCTTGCCGCGGAAGGAGCCGTCCCATCCATTGAGCGGATCGTTGACCTCAAAATCCCGCG
>JBJXFD010000667.1:0-5939 GCA_046153985.1 Saprospiraceae bacterium | reverse complement strand
ACCCGGAAAGGCAAGCGTTAAAAATCGCCAATTCAGGGTTCTCTGCTCCATTAACTACCCGATTCCCTGATTTTTGTCCGGATTCAGCCAACACGCTGAAAAAGAAAGTATTTGATAAAAGTTGGATGCTATTTATTTTGTCGGGATTGTTAATTTTTTGTTAACGTCTTAAAAAATCGGAGAAAAAATGACCTCTATTAAATTTGCATCTATATCTTTGGGCAGTATTCAATAACAAACTTCTTTTTTTCACCAAAACATAACTGTTATCGATTGTAACGCTTACACTAAATAATTTGGTAATCCCATCACTCTTTAAAGTTATTTAGTTATGCAAGTTACAATGCTTAACGATCAGCAGTTAATCGCCTGCTATCTGGAAGGAAATGAGCGCGCTTTCGAAGAGTTGCTCAATCGGCACCAGCAAAAAATTTATACTTCAATTTATCTCTTTGTCAAGGAGCAGAGCCTTGCAGAAGACATATTTCAGGAAGTATTCATTAAAATTGTAGATACACTCCGAAAGGGGAAATACAACCACGAGGGCAAATTCCTTCAGTGGGCTATGCGTATCTCCTACAACATGTGTGTGGATTATTTCCGCCGCACGAAACGCCGCCCTCAGGTAGCGCCAACAGATACGTTCGACATCTTCGATGTCCTTCATTCATCCGACGATAACGCCGAGCAGCACATCATCCGCAGCCAGACGCACGACAAAGTGCGCCACCTGATTGATATGCTCCCGCCGGAACAACGCGAAGTGGTGATCCTGCGTCATTATGCGGACATGAGCTTCAAAGAAATTGCTAAGTTGACCCGCGTCAGCATCAATACTGCCCTGGGCCGTATGCGCTACGCGCTGATCAACATCCGCAAGATGATCGAGGAAAAAGAAGCAGTGCTTCAGTAGAAAAAAACAGTTGGCAGGAAAATAAAACAGTTGGCAGTTGGCAGGAGAACAGTTGGCAGTCAAGTTTAGTGTTCAAAATGTTGGTTACCGACTATACAGGTGGCAGTTGGCAGGAGAACAGTTGGCAGTCAGTGTTAGATTGCAAAGTGCTGTTAATCAAAGATTGATAATATCGTAATTATATTAAACCTTTTAGTTTTTCTTCAATTGGCAGTTTTGAGTCATTTTGACCCGAAACTGCCAATTGTATTTATGGCCATCTACCAACTCGATAAATAGATCACTTTCCCAAATTTCCACAACCAAAACTGCCAACTCCTCCCCTGCCAACTGCCAACTGAAAAGACTGCCAACTCCTACCCTGCCAACTGCCAACTGAAAGACTGCCAACTGACCTATACTTCTCCCAAATGCAAAATCCTTCCCCCGCTGTGGTTTACCGGATTGACACTTTTTCCGATCACAATACCTGCTTCCGGTGCGTCGTAAGTCTTCACTAAGTCGCCGAAAATATTGCGAACAGACGCAATCCGCTGTCCTTTTTCCAAAAATTCGGTCAGATTTGGGCGCACGGTGAGGATCCCGCCCTCGTCGGCGTAAAGCCAATAGGATTTCCGGCACAAAACCGGCGGATGCAAAGGCGGAACGAGGATGCCCTCTATCATCCCTAAGTGGATCATCAAGTTTTGGATACCAGCCAGCCCTGCGCTGATCAGGTTTTTTTGAAAAACGTTGGGATCTCCCAATTCCAGCGTAATGGAGCGCACCCCGCGTGCAGTGGCGGCCCCGCGAAGGGTGCCGTCGGAAGGCGGGTTGTGTACAATGATTTGCGGGTTTTGAAGCAGTGCAGCTTCCCGCGTTTCCGGATTGTTCATGTCAGCGCGGACGTAGAAACTGTTGATTCTGCCGGAACTCGCCGTGTGCAAATCAATCAGGTAGTCCAACTGACCAACAAAACAGTTGAAAACATTGTAGGCATAGACCTCGCTGGCGCTGCCGTTGGGGCGCCCGGGCATGAGGTGATTGAGGTCCCGGCCATCTAAATAAAGGCGCTCCTGTTGAAGAAACGACGGCGCATTCACAACCGGAATGCCGATGATCGTGCCGGAAAGCCGCAAAGGATCAAGTTGACGAAACAACCGTTGAATGATGGGAATGCCATTGAGTTCGTTGCCGTGCAGGGCTGCAGTCAGGCCCAGGGTTTTACCCGGTCTGGCGCCTCTTGCTACAATTACCGGGATACAAATCGGCTGTCCTAATCCATCTGAAATAACCTGTACCCAAAGCCGGGCAATGGTTCCCGGCGCGACGGCTTCTATGTTCAATTCCTGTACGATGGGTGCTTCCACACCCGGCATTAACGGCGGTTGGTTCATTTTTTCGTGCTTGACAAATTTGGATGTTCAAAGATAGTCAATTTGGGGATTTGAAAATTCGAAGATTTGAGGATTTGAAGATTTGAAGATGCAAGTACAACCCAATAACCCGTAACCAATAACAAATAACCAGAAAGAAGGATGCGAAAACAGACCAATAACCAGTAACCAATAACAAATAACCAGAAAGAAGGATGCGAGAACAGCCCAATAACCCGTAACCAATAACTAATAACCACCTCCCCTACCGCATAATCTCCGAAATCAACGCATCGTCATTATTCAGCGACTGAAACAGCCGCATCCGGAATTTGCCCTGTTTGTTCATCAGCGTTTGCGCCATTTGGTCTATGGCCACCATGGAAAGCACGGTTTGGATATAGGCTTCGATGAGGTCGTCGAGGCCGATGCCGAGTTTGTTGAAATCGCGCCGGTCCATCAGCACTAAGCGGTCGGTGTCGCTGCCCCAGGAGCCGTCCGGATTTTTAAACGACAGGTTGGTGCCCAGCATGTCCCACGACTGCACACCGTCTTCTATCTGGTCTTCCAGCGGTTTTTTCGCGCGACGGGCATACACGCAGAGCGGGCGAATGCCCTGGTCGCTGGAACTGACCATCATGCGCAGGTCGGCCACGTATGTTTTCCCTTTCGAGTTGGGGATGGTGCCCACATGGTACAATTTCCCTTTCGGACCGGCAGAACTCCAGTGGTAGTTGCCCACCAGACTCTGGACGATAAAGCGGTCGTAAGGAAAATCCAGGCTCATAAAAGCGTCCAATTCTTCTTTGCTCACAATGGTGTAAACGCCCTGTCCCGCATTGCTGTACGGCACTTTCACCACTGCGTGCCCGCCCATCTTTTTCACCCACAGCGGCACTTCGTTTTTGCTCACGTCCCAGATGGTTTCCGGTACGTTGATTTTCAGGCCGCTTTCTGCCAGTTCCGTATTAAAAATATCGTACGCCTTGGCGGCAACCATTTTGTTGCGGCCACCAGCCAAACAGGCAATGATGGGGTTAAAAATCCGGGTTTTACTGTGCAGCGGCAGGCGGTTCCAGGGGCGCTGGGTCAGGTAGCGAAAAGCGGCGCGAATCGGATGCCATTCCTCTTTTTCGTCGCGGACGTACATAATCCCGTCTTCAAACCGAACCGCGGGATCTTTGTCGTTTTCGTAAAAATCGGCATAATAGACCGGTTCTTTCATCACATCCGCAATGACGGCAGCATACCCGGAAGCTTCCATCGGGTTTTTATCGTAGATTACTGCGAGCGCGCCGGGTATGGCGGAGCGCTTGCTTTTTCCGGCAAAAGGCTTGAAAGAGCGTTCCACCAGCCAGCGGTAGCTGCCCTGTTCCTGGCTGTCTTCCACCCAGGGCATGGATTTTTGGCCGGAAGGACAGGAGTTGTTTTCAATGACCACCATCTGGCGTTTGCCCCCGGCGGAGGTCACATTCAGCAAATCGGCGCCGGCCCAGAGAAAATATTTGCAGCGGTAATTGAGGATTTCACGCAAAGCGTCGCCATCAACGGTCGGATGCAAATGACAATAGCGGCTGATGATGCGTTCCTGCCCCAGAAAAAGGAAAAAGTTCACCATCGGGTGGATGGTGGCATTGAGCGCCCTGGGATACCAGTGGTTCAACGCCTCAAACTCTCCGGGATGGATCATTTTGGCTACTGTTTTCGATTGGGGAACGGCATCGCTCATGCAGGTTGTGTTTTTATTTTGCCCAAAGTTATTCCGGCAGCGCCCACAGAATGCACCCAATTTCAAGATTTAACGTTCGATTTACAGGCGCCAAACGCTTTCTCAGGGGCTGTCCGATCGTAACGTGCAGAAAATGAGCGATTCGCGCTGTGTAAAAAGATCAAAAAAAAATGTGCAAATAAGAAACAGAAATCTGTATCCATGCGTTGTTTACCAGCGTCTATAAATAAGGTACGCGACTTTGCGCAGCAGGGCTAACCGTGGCGGCATTGAGTTTTTGGCAATCAGACTTTTGTGAGAAAAAATATTGCAAATATCTGGTGTTTCAGGCAGCCCTTTTTCTCGTTTTTGCGTTATTTAAAAAAGCTTTCTGAAGAAAATGCATTCATCTTGTTAAGACGCCGTTAAAAGCTGTCTTTTTTTTCAGAAGTTATTGAAATTTTCATTACATTGCAACAGTTGAACACTATATTTCTTGAACATCCAAATACATAATTCCTAATGCCTGCCTTAAAAAGAACGAAAGAGCAGAACTTCTCCGAAGGTTTCGAAGAGTTTTGCGGGGAAGAAATGCAACCGTACGTTGCCCTCAATGCCGAAGGGCAATTGAAAGACCTGCCTCAAGCCAAGCCTTTTGCCGACAACGAACAGAAGGAAAACGCTGAAAAGCCGAGCAGACGCAAACCGCTGCTGCAACGTCTGGGTAGTTTGTTTCAATTCTAAGTGCTTGCTTGCTAAGTGATACGTACGTCGGGCTAATTCCCGGCGTGCGGCTCCCAATCCGTCGTACCTGATCTTCCATTAAAAAAAAATCTTGGTAGCGGAGAATAAAAAATAACTAATTTCGCGCTAAAATTTGGCGCTCGTTGCCAAACGCAATCAATTCGTTTGGGAATGGGTTGCCATTTTTTCATTACATTAATTTACAACAAAACAAGACTTGCCATGTCTGAAATATCCGGAACGGCTAGATACCCCGACGAAGAACTGGCGGAATTCAAGACCCTTGTCACAACGAAGTTGGACAATTCACGCGAGCAACTCCAAAAGCTCCAGGAGCAAATCTGGGAAATCACTGAAAACACAGGAGATGAACACGGTGGCGACTGGATGGATGACAGCAGCATCAACAATGAAGTTGAAATGCTCAATACGATGGCCATCCGCCAGCGAAAGTATATCCAGGATTTGGAGAACGCACTCGTCAGGATCAAAAACAAGACCTACGGGATTTGCATCATTACCGGCGAACTAATTGACAAACGCCGCTTGCTGGCCGTCCCCACAACCACCAAAAGCGTGCTCGCGAAAAACGAGGAGCAAAAGCAAACGGAGGAGAAAACGGTGACCAAAATCAACAAAACGCCTTATATCCAAAAAGCAGAGTCCGAAGCGCCCGCGCCGGCCACGCCGAAAATCATTACCAAGGTGATCAAAAAATCACCTACGAATCCGGCAGCCGCCAAATCGGCAGTGAAAGAAGAAGATGACATCGAATTCGATCGCGAGTTCAACGATATTGATTTTGACTACGACAAAGAAGAAGACGACATCGCTGAAAGCGACGACATTGACTTCGACACCTTCAGCGATGAAGATAAAATGTCGGACGACTATTAGCGTATAGTGTGTTAGAGATCAGGCAAAAACGCCGGAGCGAGGTTCTCGTTCCGGCGTTTTTATGATCTTTTTTACTTCGTTTAGCATTGGGCTTTGAAAAAAATCAGCCGCTTCGCTAATTTTTTTTCGCCGGAACCTTTTTGGTTTTGTGTTTTGTTGTAATTTTGCAGCGCTTTAAACGGCTGTAGCAAATCAGTTGCTATAAAGACCCGTAGTGTAATGGTAGCACATCAGATTTTGGTTCTGCTTGTCTAGGTTCGAATCCTTGCGGGTCTACAAAAAAAGGTCAGCGTTTCACACGCTGGCCTTTTTCGTTTTTAGG
>JBJXFD010000666.1:0-12095 GCA_046153985.1 Saprospiraceae bacterium | reverse complement strand
TAAGGGTCAAATTTGAATAGCCCCCGATGCAATCGGGGGAAAAGTGGAAGTGGTGAGGTAACGCCCAACCCCGAATGGGGTTGAATATTAGGGCGTGACGCATTAATATTCAACCCCATTCGGGGTTCAATTCGTTTATACGACCATCCCCCGATTGCATCGGGGGCTATTCACCTTCAACCACTTCGTGGTTATTTTTAGCTAAGTTGACGACATTACAATCAAAATGACACCCCACTACGCAAGCCTAACTAAATAATAATTCAACCATAATACGAATACGATGAAAAAAAGCACACTTCTTACCGCAATCGCCCTGACGCTGGCGGCCTGCAGTGAAAAGCCAACCTTCGATGCCTCCGGGACATTCGAAGCTGAAGAAACCATGGTCTCCGCCGAAGCGACGGGCCCGATCAAAGCGCTGCGCCTGGAAGAAGGGCAGGTGCTGAAAGCCGGTGAAAACATCGGCTACATTGACACGGTGCAACTCCATCTGAAGAAAAAACAGATAGAAGCGCAGATCAAAGCGATGGGCAGCAGGTTACCCGATATTTCCACGCAGACGGGTTTTTACAAGCAGCAATTAGCCGTTGCGCAAAGCCGCCTCGACAACTTGCTGCACGAGCAAAAACGCGTCCAAAATTTGGTCAAAGCAGACGCCGCCACGGCTAAACAATTGGACGATGTGAATGCCTTGGTGGACGAAACCCGCAAGCAATTAGACGTCATCCGCAAGCAGGACGCCGCGCAGGTTTCGGTACTGAAAACCCAAACCGCCGGGCTGCGCAGCGATGTGTTGCCGCTGTATGTGCAGATCGAGCAACTCAACGACCAATTGGCCAAAAGCTACCTCGTGAACCCGGTTGACGGCACGGTGCTGACCCAATTTGCGGAAGCCAACGAAATGGCGGCAGCGGGAAAAGCGCTTTATAAAATTGCGGACCTGACGAAAATGACCTTGCGGGCTTATGTCACCGGCGATCAGTTTTCCAAAATAAAACTCAATCAAGTGGTGGAAGTGCTGGTAGATGAAGGCGCAGATCAATACAAAACCTACCCGGGCGTCGTGGAGTGGATCAGCGACAAAGCCGAGTTCACGCCCAAAACCATCCAGACCAAATCGGAGCGCGCCAACTTAGTTTATGCGGTGAAAATTGGCGTCAAAAACGACGGCTTTCTGAAAATCGGCATGTACGGAGAAGTAAAATTTTAAGCAATGCAGGCAATTACATTAAATGGCCTCACGAAGGTCTATGGGAAAGAAAAAACCGTTGCGGTCAACGAGGTTTCGTTTTCAGTGGAACAGGGCGAATTGTTTGGCCTGATCGGGCCGGACGGGGCCGGAAAAACCAGCATTTTCCGCATGTTGACTACCGTCTTGTTGCCCGATGACGGGAGCGCCACGGTGAATGGATTCGATGTGGTGAAAGACTACAAACAAATCCGGAATTCAGTAGGGTATATGCCCGGAAAATTTTCGTTGTACCCCGACCTGAGCATCGAAGAAAACCTGAATTTTTTTGCAACGGTTTTCAACACTACTGTGGAGGAAAACTACCATTTGATCCGGGACATTTACGTGCAGATCGAACCATTTAAAACACGCCGCGCGGGGAAATTATCGGGCGGCATGAAGCAAAAATTAGCCTTGTGCTGTGCCCTGATCCACAAACCATCGGTGCTGTTTTTGGACGAACCCACCACCGGCGTTGACCCGGTTTCGAGAAAAGAATTCTGGGAAATGCTAAAGCGCCTGAAAGCGCAGAACATCACCATCATCGTGTCCACACCCTACATGGACGAAGCTGCTTTGTGTGACCGCATCGCGCTGATGCAGGACGGAAAAATCCTGTCTATTGATACCCCCGCAAACATCGTCAGCAATTATCCCGACCAGCTTTTTGCCGTTAAGGCCGACCACATGTACGCCTTGCTGGAAAGCGCATCCCGGTATGAAAAAAGGATCAACAGCTACGCGTTTGGCGAATATGCCCACGTGGCTGTGCCGGCGGGCGGGGATCTGGAAGCCGGAACAACAGCATTAAGATCCTGGTTGGAAAACGCAGGGTTGAAAGGCGTGGAGGTGTACCCGACCATGCCAACCATTGAAGATTGCTTCATCAAACTGACCGTAGACCGTCCCTTAAATTGAAATCACATGAAATACGATCTGGCAAGTAACCATAAGGAAGTTTCCATAAAAGCAGACCAACTGACCAAGCGGTACGGCGATTTTATTGCGGCCAACGCGCTCAGTTTTGAAGTTTATAAAGGTGAAATTTTTGGCTTCCTCGGCGCCAATGGCGCAGGCAAAACCACGGCGATGCGCATGCTTTGCGGGCTGTCCACCCCCTCTTCGGGCAGCGCCACAATCGCCGGCTTCGACGTGTACAAACAAACGGAGCAAATCAAAAAGAACATTGGCTACATGAGCCAGAAATTTTCGCTGTATGAAGACCTGACGGTATTGGAAAACATTCGGTTTTACGGCGGGATCTACGGCCTCCCCAGAAACGCACTCAAAGAAAAAAGTGCTGCGCTGATTGACCGGCTGGGATTGCAGGGAGAAGCGAACAAATTGGTGGCTTCATTGCCCCTAGGCTGGAAACAAAAGCTGGCTTTTTCGGTGGCAGTTTTGCACCAGCCCAGGATTGTATTCCTCGACGAACCAACAGGCGGGGTAGACCCGGTGACGCGCCGGCAGTTCTGGGATTTAATCTACCAGGCCGCCGATCAGGGCGTTACGATTTTTGTAACGACCCACTACATGGATGAAGCCGAATACTGCAACCGCATTTCGATTATGGTGGACGGGCGCATTGCTGCGTTGGATACGCCGCATAATTTGAAACAGCAATTTAAGGTTGGTTCGATGGATGAGGTATTTTATCACCTGGCCCGTGAGGCGAAGAGGGTAGATGGATAATTCTGGGGGAGTGAAAAAGGCGAAGGGCAAAGGGCAAGGGGCAAATTGCAGACGCTTCTGTTTGTGTGCTTTTTGGAGATAAGGCGGACTAAAGCCCGCGGAACAAGACACGGCGCCCTTCGTTTCGTGGGCTTTAGCCCGCTGTTCCTAAAAAAATGCCCGAATTCACGTTGGAATATTAATTAAATAGCATGACACAATTCACCACTTTCATCAAAAAGGAATTTTACCACGTGCTGCGCGACAGGAAAACGCTGTTAATCCTGTTTGGCATGCCGGTGGTGCAAATATTGATTTTTGGTTTTGCGCTGACGAATGAGGTCAAAAACTCTAAAATTGTCATCGTGGATCAAGCCAAAGACGAAGTCTCAGCGGAAATTATCGGCAAAATTGAAGCGAGCCGGTATTTTGAAATCGAAAAAGTGGTGGCCAACCGGCAACAAATTGAAGCGGTTTTTAAGGAAGGGAAAGTCAAAGCAGCCCTGCTCTTCCCTGCAAACTTTAGCAAAGATTTGCAGCACCAGAACAAAGCGCAGGTTCAGATCATTGCCGACGCCACCGACCCTAACAATGCGACGGCCCTGACCAATTACCTGTCGTCCATCATCCAGGATTATCAGTCGGAATTGAATCAAACGCGAGCCATTCCGTACCGCATTGTACCCGAAACGAGGATGTTGTACAATCCGCAACTCAAAGGCGCCCACAATTTTGTGCCCGGCGTGATGGCCATGGTGTTGATGCTGGTTTGCGTAATGATGACGGCGATTTCCATTGTCCGAGAAAAAGAAACCGGCACGATGGAAGTCTTATTGGTTTCGCCGTTTAAACCCGTTTTGGTTATCCTTTCAAAAGCAATTCCTTATCTGATTCTGTCGCTGTTCAACGTGGGTTCCATCCTGCTGCTTAGTGTTTTTGTGCTGGATTTGCCCATCAACGGCAGTTTGTTTTTGCTTTTAGCCGAAAGCACCCTGTTCATCATCACCTGCCTGACTTTGGGGATTTTTATTTCCATTAAAACCGCATCCCAACAGACGGCCATGCTGATTGCACTGATGGGGATGTTGTTGCCGACCATGCTGTTCAGCGGGTTCATGTTTCCCATTGAAAACATGCCCGTGCCTTTGCAGGTCATCAGCAACATCATTCCCGCAAAGTGGTACTACATCATTGTTAAAGCAATCATGATCAAAGGGTTGGGTTTTGAGGCGATTTGGAAAGAAACCCTGATTTTGGTTGGAATTACCTTGTTTTTGTTTGCAATCAGTTTAAAAAGCTTCAAAATCCGACTGGCATGAGAACGATTTTATTTTTATTGCAAAAAGAATTCCGTCAAATTTTTCGGAATAAAAGCATTCTTGCGATCATCCTCGTGATGCCCGTCGTGCAACTCATCATCATGCCATTAGCGGCTGATTATGAGGTTAAAAACATCAATTTAGCCGTGGTGGATCACGACCATTCCACGTATTCCCGGCAGTTGATTTCCAAAATTACAGCTTCTGGGTATTTCAGGCTCACCGATTATTCCGCTTCTTTCAAAGAGGCGATGCAGTACATTGAATCCGACCAGGCCGACCTCATTCTTGAAATTCCCCACGGGTTTGAAAAGAATTTAATTCGGGAAGACGAGCAGCAACTTTTCATTGCCGTAAATGCGATCAACGGCACCAAGGCAAACCTCGGAGGCGCTTACATTGGCCAGATAATCCGTGCGTTCAACCAGGATATTCGGTTGGAATTGGTGCAGCCGGGGCGGATTAATCCTTTGCCTGTTGTGGAAATTGCATCCTCCAACTGGTTCAACCCGCTGATGAATTACCGGGTATTTATGGTGCCGGGTATTTTAGCGATTTTAGTCACGATGGTGGGCGGGTTCCTCACCGCGTTGAACATCGTGCGGGAAAAGGAAGTCGGCACGATCGAACAAATCAATGTGACACCCATCAGAAAACACCATTTCATTCTGGGAAAACTCATTCCTTTCTGGATCCTCGGCAATGTAGTTTTTACGGTCGGTCTGCTCGTTTCCTGGCTCATTTATGGCATCGTTCCGCTGGGCAACCTTGGCGTTTTGTACAGCTTCATTGCGGTGTACTTGCTGGCGGTGATGGGACTTGGGCTTTTGGTCTCCACCTTTTGCGAAACCCAGCAACAAGCCATGTTCATCATGTTCTTTTTGATGATGGTTTTTATCTTAATGGGCGGGTTGTTCACGCCCATCGAAAGCATGCCGGACTGGGCCAGGGTTGTTGCTGCGTTTAACCCGGTCACTTATTTGATCAGCGTCATGCGCTTAGTCATCCTGAAAGGGAGCGGTTTTAGGGACATTTTGCCACATCTGGGCATCATCGCCTGTTTTGCCGTGGTGCTGAATACGTGGGCGATTTTGAATTATAGGAAGACGACTTGAGGCACCGTTTGGAAAACCAGTATCCAGAAGACGAACCACAAGCCGCCGTGTTATTCTTCCGATCCTATGGATTTGGTTTGGTGTAGATACTCCACAAGTGCAAATCAACGGAAATACCTGCTCCGAGTCGCCACAAGCGGGGGCTTAAGGCTTCGTCAATCTGCCGGACTTCAGGAGTGTACTGAATCCCGACATGAAAAGAAAGCGGGCTGTTTTTAAATCCCAGATTGCCGAAAACTCCAGGCGAAATAAAATTCTCCCATTTAAATTCAGGTAAATCAGCTTGTTGATCCATTAACCGGAAAGCTGTGATGGCGCCAACATCAATGACTGGAAAAAACAAAGAGAAAGAAGCCTTTTGTTCGTCGGCGGTTGCTTTTTTACCGGAAAAAGAAATTGCCAGCCCCAATGGAGCTGTGAATCCAAAGCTATTTATATACCTGTCATCATTTATACCCTGGCGATATTGCTCCCTGCCTGCGTACAAACCAGGATAAGCGGTGATGGATACGGTGACTGGGTGATTGCGTTTCAAGCGATAACTGCCCACCGGATCGGCTGCCTGTTCGAGTGCGTCAATGAGCTCTTCTTTTGTTTTGGCATCAATCAGGTTTTGGGCGAAGCTGAGGTAGCGAAAAAATTCCTCCTTGCCAGTCTTGTTCAGTGTAGCTGCATTTACTTCCAAATTTTCAAGCATATTGAAAATTAACGTACCGGCAGCAACCAATTCTTTTTCCTGAATATGTTGCCGCACACGGATAAGGATTTTCAGCGATTCTAAGGCTTTATTGTAGGCTACGCGCGAGGTATCGTCTTTTGTGGAGGATACCATGAAGGTGAGCAGGCGCTCGTTGAGGGCAAAAAACAAGCTTGCGGGGTCAGATTTTTCGTCGGCAGCTACAAGTTGCTCTATGTCAGAAATCAGCCCCAGTAGTTGTTGAATTGTTTCGGTAAATATTTTCGAATCTCCCGCTTTCAACAGGTCGTAAAGTGAGATCCAGTTACCCTTATACCGGATGAAATTATCTTTTAAAAAAGCATTTTCCTGGTTAAAAACCAGCCCCGAAAACAAATAAATGATTCTTGGTTTTTGAAAAGATACACCGGGGTCAATCCAGGGGCCATAAGGATCATTAACCCTCAAATGGTTAGAGATTTTTGCAACCAACTGTAAGATTGTCAGGGTAGTTGAATGATTGCTATCCAATTCGTAGTTATAACTTCCGACCCGACTGATAATGTCAGGAGGCGTTGCTTTTTGAGTAAGGCTATTCATGGCTTCCAGCATTGCCAGGGCAGCGATGTAGCTTTCTTTATTTGAAATATCTTTTTTGTGGTTTTTAACTACGGTAGGCATATTCAGGGGTAAATTAGTCAAATCCTCAAACAGGTTTTGACGCAATCCGGTCAGCAGGCTTTTGTATTCAAGTTTATAGTCTTTTCCGATTGCCGTCAAAAAAAATTTGGTTTGAGGCAGAAGCGCGCTAAAGTCAGCAAACTTGTCGCCATCAAGGGTTTCTCTAAATTTATTAAGATAAGCGAGATTTAACTCATCCAACAGGCGTTTGGCGATAAAGGTAGCAAGGGCATCAAGCACAATACCTGGTGAGGAGATAACAGAATTGAGGCTACTCGCTGATTGAGATTCAATGGATGAACCGATTCCTTTATCGCCTGAATCTCCTTCGGGAAGTTCTTTAGGAAGTACTTGCCGGAGGAAAATATTATCGCCAGTATCATGGGCATTCATTGCTTGAAGCAGTTGCGTATACGGCCTTTTAAGACACGTGCTGCAAGACTCGTCAGGGAAAGCATATTTGCAAAGAATTACACGAATCGTTCCCCAACTGTTCTGTTGGATGGCGCTTTCTAAATTGATCGCATCCTGCCAAATCAAGATGGGGCCGGATTTGGAGCATGCTGTTTCTACCGTGTTTTTCGGATTAACCTTTACAAAGGCTGGTTGGGCCGCCCTTTGCCGCGGGATGGTGACCGGTATGAATTTTTGCCCTTTGTTGGTTAGTTTTATTTCAAAGGAATTTGCCGTGTCGCTTTCTGTTTTCGCAATAGCTAAAACAAGTATTTTTTTATCTTTTTCGCCTGCGCAGGGCACTTTCCCCTTACCGATTAATACTTCGCAATCAGGCGCGCCGGTACCCCTGAGGAAAATTTCTAAAGGCAAGGTGTCAGAAATTGGCCCGGTCGGTTTTTGGGAAGGCTTACGGCCAGGCTCGTTTAGATTATACGTAATGGTTGTCGTTTGGGCGCTAATAAAAAAAGGCATTACCAGTAACCATAAAAAGGCAATAGTTTTCATAATGAATTATTTTAGAGATTAAATAATTTCAGCATAGAGCTCCATCAACACGTCTCCTATGGGAATGGCATAAGTAAATACAGCATCGCCGCCAATAACCATGCCTAAAGCCTGGCCGTCTTCATCATATAGAATGGCTCCCGAATCTCCCCTGTCTGTCAGCTTGTAAGCGAGGGATACGGATTCTGCCACGATCAATCCATGAAAAATTTTGGTGCCGTCGTCATAATTTACCTCAATGCCTTTGCCTTCGTTTTCTTTGCAGTGATGAACGAGCCAGCCACCGTGCCGCCCTAAGCTACTGCTGTTGACTTCAACATAAATGCTTGTGCCAATATCATTTGCACTAAGGCTACGGGGAGGTTTGAGCATTTTTGACCCGCTGAGTTTGTTTGAATGCTTTGAAAGATCAACAGGGCCGATCAGTGCACAATCATAACCGCCGTCGAAAATGATTTTTTTTACGGGGAGGTTATTTTCAGGTGAAACATGAATCTTTGCTGTATCGAGTATTTCCTGCATGTCAACCTGACATCTTCTTTCAGTGACAACATGGGCGCACGTTAGTATGTAATATTCCGGATTTTCATAATCCTTTACAATACAGCCGAAAGCGCCATATTTTGTGGTTCCATTCAGCTTAACGGCTTGCCCTGGCCGGCTATGCGCTTGTACCATGCCCAAATTGGGAACGACCTTGACCGGTACTTTTTTGCTGCCACCGGATATTGGCAAATAGGCTGGAATCTGCTGCCGCTCATTGTCTTCCAGATAAATTGTCGCACAATGCTGGTAAATTCCATCAATATATTCATACCTCGGTAAAATCACCCGGATATTGGGAAAATCGCGGTACAACCAGCCTGAATTTTCTTCAATAGCCTGTTTAACCATTTGTTGGTCAGAGGTTTGCAAGTATTCAGAAAGTTGATTGGCAGATTCAATCTCTGCCAGGTTAACATCTCCCCAGCGGCGCCGGACGTTTTTGGTAAATAACAACAAATCCAGTAGGTCGTGCCAAAATTTGGAGCCGAAACTGAACAAAATGCCAAAACCGCCTACGACATGAAAATAACCAAGGTCTTTCCAGTAGAGTTTTAATGCCTCCTCAATTTGTTTCTCAAACAAACATGCAATCAATGTCCCGGAAATAAGGCTTATGGTAAGGATAATACGTTCCCTGATGATTTCTAATTCAGCATCTGATTGCTTTAAATGCAAATTTTGCAAAACGAAAGATGACTTTTTGAACTTTAAATGACGGACGCCCAAAAGTTTCAAAAAAGCAGGCAGATAAAGTTTAATAAAGTTTGACAAACGCTCACTGACCATTGCAAACGCAAAAGTCATGGCGACTAAAGGAAAAAGCTGGTCGAGATATTCCATTTGATGGTTATTTTTCGAGTTAACGAAGAGTTCAAAGATAAATGATATTTATTTATTATCATATTCATAATGAAACAAAAAGCGCCTCTGAAATCTTGTTGGATTCCTAAGGCGCTCATAAGCTTGCGCTTACTGAAAAAGGTTTCTACGGATTCATCTTCGCATAAATCAACCCAACAACAGCCGCCTGCACGGTGCTGTACGCTAACCAGGACAAAACCAACTGAAAAGATAACGCCAGCGAGCTGAATGTGATCCACATAGCCGGCAAACTGGCCACAATGGCGTAAACCAACCCAAGTTCCAGTCCGCGCAGCAGCCAGGAACCTTCAAACTGGCCTTTGAAACGCTCCCAAAACCAGGCTAAGGCAAAACTCAGCACGAAGGGGTGCAGAAAATACATGATGGTCTTTTCACCTTCCTGGCTGAAAACCGGGTTGTAGTATTGTTCAGCTAAGCTGGGCAGTAATGTTACCAGGAGGTATAATGCCCCATAACTGAATGCAAGCAGGACGAATCCGGCAATGACACCGGGGAGAATAATTTTTTTCATAATGATGTGGTTGTAAATTGTTCGTTATTTAATTATGGTAGAAAGTAGTAGGTAGAAAGTAGAGGGTAGAAAGTAGAGGGTAGAAAGAAGAAGGAGGACACGAAATTTGATCGTGGAACGTAACCTTACTTTCTACCTTCTACCTTCTACTTTCTACTTTAACCTTCTACCTCACTCACCCGGACATACAAATCGAAATGAAAATCAATCTGATTGTTCACCTGAATCATTCCGAAAAGTGCAGTAGGCGGTTCAATACCAAAATCGGTCATCAAAATGGATTGGTAGCCGGTGAGTCGAAAATATCCGTCCGATAAGACCTGCGCTTTGGCGGCGATCTGTTGCGTACGGGTTACGCCGCAAATGGTAAGTTTCGCTTTAGCGTGTACCTGAAACGAGGCGCGGCTGCCCGACTTCACGTGGTTCGCATCCTGTTTTGTTTCGATCAGTTCAATCCGGATATGCGGGTATTTATCAGCTTTCAGCGCCTTTTGCATGTCGTGATCCATTTTGCCATTATGGCAATTGAATTTCCCGGTAGTAATGGTCAGGCTGGTGTTTTGAAACCGCGCCTGCCCGCCGGTGCTTTCCACTTCGAGGGTCTGAGCCGGGTAACTGTCTTCGCAATCGCAAGTGAATTTATTGACGTTGGAAGTGCCTTTTAAAAACAGGCGGCTGTTGTCTTCGATGACGAACAGCTTCTTTTTTACAGGCCGGTCAGGTAAAAACGACCAACTGCCGGTCAAAACCATCAACCCTGCCAACAGAAAACCGGCGGGGCGGAGCCATTGCGGAAGGATTTGCATATCAGATCGCTTGAGTGGATGAGAAAAAGACCCCATGGGCTTCGTTTAAGGAGCGCCATGGGGTCAATGCTTAGTTTGAACTAATTAACCATGAATCGGTTACTGCTCATTTCATGTAACTTAGAACCCGACAACTGCCTGAACCATAAATCCGCTGAATTTGCCTTTGTAGCGGTAGTCTGTGGTCGGGAAGTCTGTATCTGCCTGGAAGGCATCGCTACCCGGGTCGCCGTAGTTCTGTATAACGTACTCACCTTTCAAAAGCAGGTTTTTAGTCGGGAACCAGCCGGCAGCTACTGCGAGTCGGTTGATGTTCACCTTGATGCGCGTGCCATCGGTGTTTGCGAAAGCTGTGCCGTCGGGCTCACCCGTAACGGTGGTGTAGCGGGCGCCGATGTAAGCTTGTTCGTTAGGCAGGAAGCGATAAATGGCTTCTGCGCTGATTTGGTCAAAGCTGCGTTTTTCCCAGGTAATTTTACCGTTGTCATTCTTAATGTCGCCGTATACGCCACCCGTTACCATTTCATAAGCACCGAATATTTCCAGGCCTTTGAATTTAATGAACGGGTTGATCATAATGGCCATCACACGGTTAGACATCTGCGGGTTGAAACGACCGGAAGTGAACTGTGCTGATGCCGAAGTTGCTGCGCCGTTGGTCAGTGCTGGTTCCATCGCTCCAAAGTAGTGCGATCCTGTACGGTCACCGGCATACAGCGTGTTGCGCTGGATGTTTGGGTTGTTGTAAACAGAAGCCGACAACCGGAAACGCAGATCGTTGAACGTTTTATCGAAAGCCGCTTTGGCAAAGATAGACGGTGTCTTTTTCGTCGGTACCACACCCGAAGCGTTATTGGCATCCGGGTAGTTTTCAATGTTGCCATTGATGAAGCCGGAGGTCATACCACCCATCAACATGAAGCCGTCTGCCGGGAACACATACACCTCACCACCAATTTCAGTAGAAAATGCGTCTAAGATGTAGTTTTCCACGAAGGGGTTGTAGATGGCGTTACCGCCGTCGGTGCGCCGGAAATGCATGTCGCCGTAGTTGGGTTGGAAGTGTCCGATTTTTACGCGGACATATTTCGTAAACCATTCCGGATTGTTGAACATCGAAAGTTTGTCAATCTGGATGTAACCGCCTTTTACCCAGAATTCAGAGTGGTGGCGGGAAGACATGTAGTTTTCCAAAGTAACCCGGATACCGTCGGCGATCTGGAAGTCGAGGTTCAAATTGGCCATCGCCAGGTTGAAACCCTGCAACTTGGAAGACAAAGAGTCCTGAGCTTTTACCACACCATAGAGCAGGTTTTTATTGACAGCGTTTGTAGCGGAAACAGGTACGTAGTTTGCCTTATTTTCATTCGTCAGCGACTGAAAATCTTGGGTAAATGCACCGCCAATCCGGACTTTAAGTCCTGTATATTCAGGTTGTTCAGCCGATTTGGAAGGTTCAAAGGTATTGATGCCCTCTTTGTCCCACGGACGGAAGTACTGAAGATCCGGTTGCTGTGCGAAGAGGACGGATGTGCCGCAAGCGAAGAGTGCGACAAGTGCGAGAACAAATGATCTATTTTTCATAATGTGAAAGATTAAGCAGGAAAAGTGAGTGAATAAGGTTTATGCGTTTTTGATTAACTTTTTTTCATCGTTACGGAGAAGACAACTTCGATGTCGTTGCCCACTTTCAT
>JBJXFD010000659.1:0-6524 GCA_046153985.1 Saprospiraceae bacterium | reverse complement strand
GTCAGGTATTTTCAAGACTTGAAATTTCTCAAATCTATTCCCGGATCAATAACATATCTTTGCAGCAATTTTTTTCGAGCGACAATATTTTTATTGAATATGAAGCAGCGTACGATCAAACAACCGGCATCGCTTAAAGGAGTAGGGTTGCATACCGGGCAACCGGTAACCCTGACTTTTCTGCCAGCGCCGGCGGATCACGGCTACAAATTTCAGCGCACAGACATCGAGGGCAAGCCGGTTTTCAACGCCGACGTCAACCGGGTGGTTTCCACGCAACGCGGCACAACCATCAAATTTGAACACGTGCAGATCAGCACCATCGAACACGCGCTTTCGGCGTTGGTGGGCATGCAGATTGACAATGTACTGATTCAACTCGACGGTCCGGAAGTGCCTATCCTCGACGGCAGCGCGCTCCCGTTTGTGCAGGCGCTGCGCTACGCTGGCATCGAGGAACAGGAAGCAGATCGGGAATACTTCGAAATTACGCAGCCCGTGACCTACCGCGACGAAAGTACCGGAACAGAATTGATGGCCTTACCCAGTGACCACTTCGAGGTCATTACGCTCATTGATTTCAAATCGGACGTACTCGGGCAACAATACGCCCAGCTCACGGACCTTAACGACTACGAAAAAGAAATTGCGCCTTGCCGGACTTTTGTTTTTTTGCATGAGCTGGAAGTGCTTTTTCAACAGAACCTCATTCGGGGTGGCGACTTAGACAATGCCATCGTCATAGTAGACAAAAGCGTGGAGCAGGTCTTTTTGGATGAATTGGCGGTGAAAATCAACAAAAAGAGCGTAAAAGTGCGGGAAGGGATTCTCAACACCCTCGATCTGCATTTTAAAAACGAACCGGCACGCCACAAACTTTTGGATGTAATCGGGGATCTGGCGCTGATGGGACACCGCATAAAAGGCAAAATTGTAGCCATCAAGCCGGGGCATAAAGCAAATGTGGAGTTCGCAAAACTGCTCAAAAAACAGTTTCAGGAGCAACGCAAACTGAAAGGCAAACCGGTTTACGATCCCGATAAAGCGCCCTTGTTCGATTCCGTAAAAATCGCACAATGGCTACCCCATCGCTACCCTTTTTTGCTGGTGGATAAGATTATTGAAATGTCGGAAAACTACATTGTTGGCGTGAAAAACGTCACGTTCAACGAGCAGTTTTTTCAGGGGCATTTTCCGAACAATCCGGTCATGCCCGGTGTGTTGCAGGTGGAAGCCATGGCTCAAACCGGCGGCATCCTGGCGCTTTCAACCGTGGAAGATCCCGGTAACTGGGATACCTACTTTTTGAAAATAGAGAATGTCAAGTTCAGGTATAAAGTCTTACCTGGCGATACCATTTTGTTCAAGTTGGAAATGGTCGCGCCAATGCGGCGCGGCATTTGCCAGATGCTGGGCACTGCCTACGTTGGCAACAGAATTGTATCAGAAGCAGAATTAACGGCACAAATGGTCAGACGATCTTAATATCATGGATTTCAGAAAACACTCTGTAATACACGCCGGGGCGCAGATCGGCGAAAATGTCGAAATCGGCCCCTTCTGCTACATTGATAAAGATGTAGTCATCGGTGATGGAACGTGGATTGGTTCCAACGTGACCATCTATGAAGGCGCGCGAATCGGGAAAAGGTGCAAAATTATGCCCAATTCCATTATCGCCGGGGTTCCGCACAACCTGAAGTATAATGTAGAAAGCAATACGGCTGAAATTGGCGACGATACCTGGATTGGTTCGAATGTTACGGTCTTTGAAGGCGCGCGAATCGGGACATCCTGCGAAATTTTTCCTGGCGCTGTCATTGCCGGAATACCGCAGGACCTCAAGTTTGCCGGGGAAAAAACGACTGCTGAAATTGGCGACCGCACGACGATCCGGGAATACGTTACCGTGAACCGGGGGACAAAAGAAGCCTGGAAAACGGTGGTTGGCAGCGATTGTCTGCTGATGGCTTATGCGCACGTTGCCCACGATTGCCTTATTGGCGACCATGTTATTTTAGCGAACAACGTGACCTTAGCCGGCCATGTTGTCATCGAAGACTGGGCAATTCTGGAAGGGTTGGTTGCCGTGCAGCAATTCATGTGCATCGGCCAGCACAGCTTCGTAGCCGGGGGATCTTTGGTGCGCAAAAACGTGCCGCCTTATGTGAAGGCTGCCCGCGAACCACTTTCTTATGTGGGCGTGAACTCGGTTGGGTTGACGCGCAGAAAGTTCAACGAAAGCCAGATCCACCTGATCCACGAAATTTACCGCCGGCTCTACGTCTCCAATTTCAAAATGGACCAGGCACTTGAAATGATTGAGAATGAATTCAGCCCCTCGGAAGAACGGGACAATATTCTGAAGTTTGTCAGGAAGTTCAGCAACGACAAGGGAATCATGCGGGGTTTTCGGGGACTCAACGGCTCCAGCGTCAATGAAGATTGAACTGAGCAGGGTGAGCAAGCGCTACCGCCGGGAATGGGTGGTTCGCGAAGTTGACCTGATGCTTGATGCGCCGGGGCGCTATGCAGTCACAGGACCCAACGGATCCGGAAAATCAACGCTGTTGCGCATCTTGTCGGGGCACCTTTCACCCACCAAAGGGCAAGCTTCGTTTTCTCACCAAAAAAAATCTTTAAACCCCAATGAAGCCTGGCAATACCTTTCCTATGCCGCGCCTTATATTGAACTGATTGAAGAATTTACGCTGCTGGAAGCTTTGCAGTTTCACCACCGGTTTCGGAAATTTGCTGCCGGATTGCAGCCCAAAGACCTCGTTGGGGTGCTGGGATTTCCGGATAGCGCCGCAAACAAGCCGGTTCGGTTTTTTTCTTCCGGCATGAAACAGCGCCTGAAATTGGTCTTGGCCATTTGTTCTGAAACGCCTCTGCTGTTGCTGGATGAACCCACGAGCAACCTCGATCGGCAAGGCGCCGCCTGGTATCTTGACCTGATTGGACAATTTGCGGGCGACAGACTCGTTGTTGTGGCATCTAATGTGGAGGAAGATTACGCTTTTTGTACAGAATATATTGACATTCTTCAGTACAAAAGCAAAACCAAAACCAAAAACATTGCAACATGAGAAAATCAGCCATCATCCAATCGGCGTTCCTTTTTACCTGCATTTTGATCGCCGGCGCCTGTAACCAAAACAATCCCGAGCAGACTGAAAAGATGGAGGTTTCGGCTGGCCCCATGACCTTCGAATCCCAAAATTTCAAAAAACAATCCCCCAATTGCAAATCCGATACCGTTAGCTGCGCCACTGTTCAGGCAAGTTATTATTTGGCGATGGGCGGTACGGACTCGGTGCGCCAAGCCATCAACGATACTCTGATGCACTTCCTGAAAGCATCCTTAGCGGTTTATGCGGTGAAAGATAAAGAGTTCCGCATTCCGCTCGATGAAGTTGCAGACCGGTTTATCGGGCATTACGAATCGCTTCGAAAAGATAATCCGGCTTACGATATTCCCTGGGAGGTTGAAACCACAAGCAGCATTTTGTTCCAATCGCCCAAATTGATTACTTTGAAGTATGCGACGTATTCCAATACAGGAGGCGCGCACCCGAATTCCTTTACGACGCTGCTGGTGCTGGACAAAATGACCGGATTCAAGCTCGATCTTAGAGATTTTATCAACAGCATACCGCGCTTAGAAACCATTGCCGAAAAACATTTTCGCAGGGCACATGGATTAAGCGCGAAGCAAAGCTTAGACGACGCCGGTTTTTTTTGGGGAGAATCGTTCGCTTTGCCCGAAAATTTTGCGCTGCTCGACAGCGGATTGTATTTTTATTACAACAATTACGACGTAGCGCGTTATGTGGTTGGGCCTACCGAATTTACCATTCCATTTTCAGAATTGGAAGGGATTCTCTATAAAAACAGAATTTTTTGAAGTTTAAAATAGATTGTAAACCATGACAAGATTGCTTGTTTTGAGCGCATTGACGCTGACTGTATTTCTTTGGAATTGTGGTGGTTCGGAAAAACCGAAAGTTGTACAAGGACAATCAATTCCTGCGCCTGTTATTCCCGATTCCATCAAGAACAGGCCGAAGCTTCCGGTGGAATTGAGAAGCTGGCGCTTGCTTACCTATACGAAAGCTGGGGTTGAGCAACGGTTAGAAGGTACTGACTCCGTGAGTATTAACCTCGATTTTAAGTACGACGAAGCAATAGGGTCTTTTGGGTGTAACGATTTTCGGGTTCCCTGCGTCATTGATTCAACTGGTACGATGCGGTTTGGCAACGACCTGACGTTTTCTTCCCGGATCTGCAAAGGCCTGATGACACAGGAAAGAATTATTAAGGAGATGATTACTGAGATGAAAACTTATGTACTCAGTGCTGACCATCGCCGCCTTGAACTCTCCTCAGACGAAGCAAAAATGCTATACATCGCCAGAGATGTCGTCTCGGATGACAAAAATGCGCCAAAAGTGAAAGTAACGCAATAGACAAACGATATGAATCAGGTATCGGGCAGCAATGAAACCAACGGAAGAACCTTGTTCCTGGGCTTCCTGTTCGTTTGGTTGCTGCTCAACCTTTTTCAGGCTGCGTTTACGGAACTGGACCCGGACGAAGCGTATTACTGGATGTATTCACAAGCCTTAGACTGGGGCTATTTCGACCATCCTCCAATGATCGCCCTGATGATTCGGGCGGGCTATGCCTGTTTCCAGAATGAACTGGGTGTTCGGCTAATCTCAGTTTTGCTGCAAACCGGTACTTTCTTTTTTATCTGGCTATTGGCCGGGCAACCCGCAAAGCGCCGGGACGCCTGGGTGCTGGTCGCGCTGCTGGCGGCATTGCCCATTTTTCAAACCTACGGCTTCATTGCTGCGCCCGACGCGCCACTTTTGTTTTTTGGCGCCGTATTCCTCTGGCTTTACCCCCGCTTTTTGCAACAACCTTCCTGGCTGAACACTTTTTTGCTGGGCGCCTGCATGGCTGCCTTATTGTACAGCAAATACCACGGGATTCTGCTCATCGGCTTCGTTACCTTGTCCAACTTGCGCGCCCTCCTGCGCACTCCGGCTTTTTATGTGGCTGCGTTGTTTGGCTGTCTGTTGTTTATGCCGCACCTCTATTGGCAGTATGCCCAGGAATTTCCGTCTTTCCGCTACCACTTGTCGGGCCGGGACGATCCTTATGAGCTGAAGCACACGTTCACCTACCTGCTCAACCAGCCGGTCATGTTTAATCCGCTGCTTTTTTTGCTGATTTTGAAAGCGGTGTGGCATTCCGAATTCAAAAGTGCAGAACGCCGTGCGTGGCTCTTTCTGATTGTGGGTTTTTGGGCGTTTTTTTTCTGGGCAACGTTCAAAGGGCACGCTGAACCGCAATGGACGGGGTTGCTGGCCATTCCGCTGGTGCTGCTCACGTACGAATATGCGTTGGATCGGGAAGTGTTCCGGCGTTGGATATTTAGGCTGTCGGCGATTACGGTTGTGGGTTTTATGATTGGCCGGTTGCTGCTTGCCAGCGGATGGATTCCTTTGCCGACGGAGTTTCAAAACCGCAAATGGATCGAAACCGTCCGCAAAGAAGCCGGAGGTTTGCCGGTGGTTTTTCAGGACTCGTACCGGCATCCTTCCAAATATGCTTTCTATACAGGCGAGCGCGCCTATACTTTTACGGATGTGGATTACCGCAAAAGCCAGTATGATCTCTGGGATTGGGAAACCGCCCTGCACAACCGGTCTGCTTTCATTGCGGGAAATGAAGATTGGGAATGTACGGATTGCAAGACTCTGGAAACTCCCTGGAAAAACGGGGTGAAAGAGTTTCATGTGCTGCGCGCCGACAGCCTTCAGGTGGCCGGTAAACTGGCGATCACCCCGGCAACTGCCTCTGTTTCAGTAAAACCAGGCGAACCTGCCATGATTTTTTTACAAATAAAAAATCCTTATCCGTTTGAAATTCAGCAGGACGTAGGCACCATGCCCCTCACTTTTTCAGCGATGTTGTTCGACGGGGTTCAGGAAGAACCAGTCTTGGTATTGGATGATGTGTTTGTTTTACCGCGTGGCAAAATCGGCGCCGGAGAAATAATCGAAACCAACACGGTTCTGAATTTTCCGGAAGGTTTATCCGGCAGCTTTACTTTAGTATTTGGTTCGCGAACCGGCCAATTGCCGCCTGCGGTGAACAGTGCTCCGATTGAATTAATCCTGCGCAAGTCCTAATTAGTGTCTGTCCATTTAGTCTGGTGGCTGCTCTTTAGAGTTCGAGAGCAAGGCGTGCGAAGGGCCAAAAGTGGGAGTTTACTCGCGTAAATGACCAATTTTGGCCCTTCGCATAACGCAGCTATCGGACTATAAAGACAGACACCAATTAATCCCCCTGATGCAAAACCAGCATCGGCAAATGCGTATGCAGCGCCATTTGTTTGGTTTGGCTTTTGTGAAAAAGCTGTTCCCAGAAGCTGCGGTGGCGGGTCGCCATGACGATCAGGTCAATTTTTTCCATTTCGGCGTATTGGTTGATCGAAGCGTCAATGTCCGGGC
>JBJXFD010000167.1:0-11887 GCA_046153985.1 Saprospiraceae bacterium | reverse complement strand
CTATTATGGCCAATAGCATTGGGGGCAAGTGAGAGGGTGTCACTCTAAGTGTAATGTCGTCAACTTAACGAACGAGAACCACGAAGTGGTTGAAGGTGATTAGCCCCCGATGCACTCGGGGGTAGGTCATAAAGGAATTGTAACGGGCAACCCCGAATGGGGTTGAATGTAATACGTCACGCCCTGATATTCAATATTCAACCCCATTCGGGGTTGCCCGTTACATCCCCATTTCCACTTTTCCCCCGATTGCATCGGGGGCTATTCACATTTGACCCTTGCAGGGTCGTTCACAGCGTTAAGTTGACGACATTACACTCTAAGTGACGCCCTCACTAACCGCTCCAGAGGAACACTAAATCATCATTCAATTTTCATAATTCATGACAGACATCAGCAAAAAACATATTTGGTTCGTTACGGGCAGCCAGCATTTGTACGGAACAGAAACCTTGAAACAGGTAGACAGCCATACAGAAACGATGGTGAATGAGCTGAACGCAAACAAGCGTACCATTGTACCAATCATCCGCCAAAAAGTGGTGACCACCCCTGATGAAATCGCTCAGGTATGTACGGCCGCCAACGCAGATGAAAACTGTATTGGCATCATTGCCTGGATGCATACCTTTTCCCCCGCTAAAATGTGGATCCGCGGGTTGTCCATCCTTCGGAAACCCTTGTGCCATCTGCATACCCAGTTCAACGCCACCATCCCATGGGGAGCGATTGATATGGATTTTATGAACCTCAACCAGTCGGCGCATGGCGACCGGGAGTTTGGATTCATTATGTCCAGGATGCGGAAAAAACGCAAAGTCATCGTGGGACATTGGCAAAACCCTGCGGTAGCCCGACAATTGGATGCCTGGGCAAGGGTGGCCCTGGGCTGGGCCGAACTTCAGCAACTGAAAGTGGCCAGGATTGGCGACAATATGCGCGAAGTAGCCGTCACTGAAGGCGACAAAGTGCAGGCACAGATTCAGTTTGGTTTTGCAGTCAATGGGTTTGGAACCTCCGATGTGGTCAAACACATTGACGCCGTCACAGACCAAGCCCTGAATGCGCTTTTGGAGGTTTATGAAACCGAGTACCACCTCACAGATGCGTTGTTGAAAAATGGAAAGCAACGCCAGTCGCTGGTGGAAGCGGCAAGAATTGAACTGGGGCTCCGCTCTTTTTTGAGCGAAGGCGGTTTTGGCGCTTTTACCAATACTTTTGAAAATTTGGGATTGTTCCGGCAATTGCCCGGCATCGCTACCCAGCGCCTGATGGCCGATGGCTATGGTTTTGGTGCAGAAGGCGACTGGAAAACAGCGGCCATGCTGCGCGCCATGAAAGTAATGGCGACCGGATTGGAAGGCGGTACCTCTTTTATGGAGGACTATACTTACCATTTTTCACCAAAAGGATCGTTGGTATTGGGCGCGCACATGCTGGAAATTTGTCCCAGCATTGCCAACAAAAAGCCTTCCTGTGAGGTACATCCGCTTGGGATTGGCGGAAAAGAAGACCCGGTTCGACTGGTTTTTGACGGCAGACCCGGTGCGGCGATCAATGTATCGCTGGTAGACATGGGTACGCGATTTCGATTGATTGTTAATGAAGTAGAGAGTATTCTGCCGCAGGATGAACTCAGTAAACTTCCCGTGGCCAGGGTGCTGTGGGACGCCAAACCCAACCTTGAAATCGCCGCTACCGCCTGGATACTGGCCGGAGGGGCGCACCACACGGTTTACACCCAGGCTTTGGACACTTCATTTATGGAAGATTTTGCAGATATTGCTGGGGTAGAGTTATTGGTCATTGATGAAGCTACCCGAATCCGCGACTTTAAAGACAGGCTCAGTGCCAATGAAGCTTATTATCACCTTTTTCAACACGGGATGTAACGCCTATTTTAATCATTTAAAGTTAATCCGAGTTTATGAAAAACCTGCTAAACAAGTCAATACACGGCTTATTCCTCATGGCAATACCCTTACTTTTTGTGCAATGCAAAAATGGGCAGTCTTCCGAACAGACAACCTCAATGCCAGCCGCTCCATCTTTGGAAATCAGAAAGGCAGCTTATGGCACAACCCCTGAAGGTGAAGCTGTGGACCAATACACCTTAGTCAATGGAAAAGGCATGGAAGTTACCGTCATTACCTTTGGCGGCATCATCACCTCCTGGACAGCCCCGGACAAGAACGGGCAATACCGCAATGTGGTGCTGGGCTTCGACAACCTGGCCGGGTATGTGGCCGAAAATCCGTTCTTCGGCGCCATCATTGGTCGCTATGGCAACCGCATTGCCAAAGGCAAATTTACCCTTTCGGGCAATACGTACCAGCTAGAAACCAACGACGGCCCCAACCACCTGCACGGAGGGTTGAAAGGTTTCCACAAGGTGGTGTGGAAAGCAGAAACGAAGCAGGATGCTGCTTCCGTTTCGCTGATACTGACCTACCTGAGTAAAGACGGAGCTGGTGGTTACCCCGGCAATTTGTCGTGCACGGTTACCTACAAACTGACGACGGAGGATGCCTTGGAAGTGACCTACGAAGCCACGACCGACAAGGAAACCATCGTGAACCTGACCCAGCACAGCTATTTCAACTTGTCGGGCAATTTCAACAATACCATCCTGGATCACGAACTGATGCTGGCGGCTGATAGCTACCTGCCCGTGGATGCCACCTTGATCCCTACCGGCAAACTGACTGCCGTAGCGGGAACACCTTTTGATTTCACAACCTCCAAAGCCATAGGCCGCGACATCAATATTGCAGACGACCAATTAGCAAAAGGCAAAGGCTACGACCATTGCTGGGCGCTCAAAGACGCGGGAACCCTGCGCAAAGTCGCCAGTGTAACCCACCCCGCCACCGGCAGGCAATTGGAAATCCTGACGGATGAACCCGGCATGCAATTCTATTGTGGCAATTTCTTAGATGGCACCCTGCCCATACCCGGCGGCGGAACCTACGGGCACCGGACCGGATTTTGTCTGGAAACCCAGCACTATCCGGATTCGCCCAACCAGGCTAATTTCCCTGCGACAACCCTGAAGCCGGGTGAAAAATACAATTCAACAACCGTATTAAAATTTTCAGTTGCAAAATAAGTCATGGTAGTTTGTCGAATACAAAGAATTTAATTTCTTTTAGTTCGTCATTTACAAATTTTGCACAACTAACGCCTAAAAAAAAGTTACTATGTCTGTATTAGCTACGATTGATTGGGTGGTCATCGCCCTGTATTTTGTAATCATCCTGGGCGTTGCCTGGTGGGTTATCCGTCAGAGCAAAGGGACTTCGGATGACTACTTCCTGGCGGGCCGCAACCTGGGATGGTTTGTGGTGGGCGCCTCTATTTTTGCCTCCAACATCGGTTCGGAACACATCGTGGGATTGGCCGGATCGGGAGCAACCGACGGGGTAGCCATGGCCCATTACGAACTGCACGCCTGGTGCCTGCTGGTGTTGGGCTGGATTTTGGCGCCTTTCTATATGCGTTCCAAAATTTACACCATGCCCGAATTTCTGGAAAAGCGGTTTTCGGCGTCCTCCCGCTGGGTACTGTCCATCATTTCTTTGTTTGCGTATGTGCTCACAAAGATCGCAGTGGGCATCTTTGCAGGCGGCATCGTCTTTGGCGTGCTGCTGCCGGAAGTGAATTTCATGGGGATGAACAGTTTCTGGGTGGGATCCATTCTGATGATCGTCCTCACCGGCATTTATACGGTGCTGGGCGGTATGAAGGCAGTGGCCATTACCGAAGCGATACAGACCGTTATTCTCATTTTGGGCTCCGTTTTGGTAACCATTTATGGCTTGGATGCGCTGGGCGGTTGGGGCGAACTTAGGCGAATTGCCGGTTCTGAAATGTTCAATTTGTGGAAACCATTGGTTCCGGAGGGCATGACGGGTACCTGGAGCCCCGTGAGAACAGAAACTACGATGGCCTGGTATTTTAACAGCAACTATCCCTGGTTGGGCATGTTGTTTTGTGCGCCCATTATCGGCCTTTGGTATTGGTGTACAGACCAGTACATTGTACAGCGCATTCTGGGAGCAAAAAACCTGACTGAAGCACGCAGGGGGACGATCGCGGCTGCTTTTTTCAAGCTGCTGCCGGTGTTTATTTTCATCATCCCGGGCATCATCACTTTTGCCTTGGCTGCGAGCGGAAAAATGCCGGAATTGGCCACTACTTTGCTGGACGCTGATGGCAAAGTCATCAATGCCAACGCGCAGCAGGTTTTCCCGCTACTGGTTGCCAAGGTCTTGCCTGCGGGCATTCGCGGCATCGTAGTTGCCGGATTACTGGCCGCGTTGATGAGCTCCCTGGCGGGGGTATTCAATGCTTCTTCCACGCTGTTCACCATGGACTTATATTCTAAATTCCGGCCTGGAGCATCCGAAAAGCAACTGGTACGCGTGGGGCGTATAGCTACTGTAGCGATGGTCATCATCGGATTGCTTTGGATTCCGGTCATTCAGGGCAGCAGAGGTTTGTACGATTACCTGCAAAGCGTTCAGGGCTACCTGGCGCCGCCGATTTTTGTGGTTTTCTTCTTTGGTATTTTCAACAAACGCCTCAATGCAAAAGGTGCACTGGCAGCTTTGCTGGTGGGTTTTGGCATGGGGCTTTTCCGATTGATGGTAGATACCCCGGTGATGCTCACACCCGGCTTTTCCTACCCGGAAAACTCCGTGTTCTGGATCATCAACAACATCTTTTTCCAATATTACAGCCTGATCATCTTTTTGGTATCAGCGGTAGTGATGTTTGCGGTAAGCTATTCCTCTGAAGCGCCTGATCCTCAAAAAATTCAGGGCTTGGCAATGGGGACTGTTTCCGCTGAACAAAAGGCAGAAACAAAAGGAACCTACCGAACAGTGGATTACCTGACTTCAGCCTTTGTGCTGGTGTTGATCATCGCTGCTTATCTGTATTTCAGCGGGTAGAGGGGGTCTGTTTTTTTTAGTATCTATACCTCGCACCCCGACCGCAGTCGGGGTGCGAGGCCGATTTTGTCATACTGAGCGCTAATCAGAGTATGATACTTAAGACCATTGGTACACGGAAATAAGGCCCTCATCCGCTACAGTCAGGATGAATACATCCTCCGGTTTACCAATTCAGACAACGTGCAGTTGGAATGCCATTTCAGGATCAATGACAAGGGGGTCGCTTACCGGTTCCGGTTGCCCAAAGGCGAAACCCCTTTTGTGACCCCCTGGAGACTGATGGTGATCGGACAATTAGCAGACATCGTGGAAAGTACTCTGGGTACCGACCTTGCCGCTCCAGCCCAGGCAGATGCCCGATTGGCAAACTTCAAACCCGGTCTGGCCTCCTGGAGTTGAGTATTGTTCAAAGATGATTTTACCAACTACGAGACCTCCCGGAAATTTATAGACTTTGCCGCCGGCATTCAGCACATCGCGGAGATCCCCGAAGGCATGGCTTGGTGGGACGGGAATCATCGCGGGGCAGGTATGCGCTAAAATCTGTTGACCCGTCGCAATAAGTCTGTTGATAAAAAATTGCATCTTTGCCACTCATCACAACACAAATAAAAATGGCAACGACCAAAATAACAGTCAACTCGAACGGATCCCTGAAAGTAGAGGGCGAATTTGAAATTGTAGATCCGCAAGGAAATGCGTACGGCCTTGGCGGAAGAACCCTGCTCAGCCTGTGCCGCTGTGGTTTGTCGAAGAACAAACCCTTCTGCGATGGCGCTCACCGGGATCACCTGGAACACGAAGCCATCGCTTTTGATTTGCCGCCTAAGAAGGTGTAAGAACTTTTTGAGTTGCACTTGCCCGGGTTTCATGTGGAGGATTCTAAGAATTGTGACGGAATAAAGTGTTGCATTTTTCATACCCATGCAGGCGTTCTGGCGCATGATATGAAACCTGGGCAAGTGCGAATAAGCCAGGCAAAGGTATGTTTTGAGAGAAAGGGAATAGCATGAACACGACAATTTTTGTATCTTTACAGGCTAAAGATGTATAAAATGGATAGCGAGTTGTTAAGGCTAAAAGAAAGAGTAGAAATTGCCTTGGAAATTGGTGAAAGTTATTACCGTGAATTCAAAACTGCATTCCAAACCGAGGTAGAAAATATTGGAGAAAATCGTGTAAAAAAACAAAAGCCAAGAGATGTCAAGGAGGTTTGTCATGATATTGCTAAAACACTCGTTGCTTTTGCTAATGCTGATGGCGGAGAATTATTTGTAGGTGTGGAGGATGATAACAGGGTAACTGGTCTTCAGTATAATGATGAAAAAAATGAAAATGATATTATATTAAAAGCCCCTTCTACGCATGTTCATCAAGATACGCCTTTGCCTATTAAAAGAGCAACATTGATTAACTATGATGGGTTAAAGGTTGCTTATTTTTCAGTAGAAAAAGGGTCTAAATATGTTCACTTAACCTCCAAAGGGGAATGCTTTCAGCGAAAAGACAGAGAATCTGTCCCAACTGCATCAGAGCATATTAGATTTTTAAGAGAAGAAGAGGTCTCACGGGAATATGACCGTCAGTTTGTAGATTTAGCTTATATAAGTGATTTAGATTTACATCTGGTTTCGGATGTTGCTCAGCATGTTTCAAAATCAATGTCGCCTGAAAAATTTCTTCAATACTTAGAACTCGCTGAGTTTGACGGAGATAGACTTAGGTTAAGACGTGCCGCTTTACTGCTTTTTTCCAAGAACCCACTAAAATGGCATCCCCGTTGCCAAGTTAGAATTTTGAGAATTAAAGGAGTGGAAGAAAAAACAGGAGAAAACTTTAACGTTGAAGAGATAGCAGAGGTAAGTGGAAATATTTTTAGCTTGATTGAAGCTAGTTGGGACAGGCTTCGCCCTAATCTTACTGAAACACGGTTTTCGAAGGATGCCCTATTTAAAACTCAAATTATTTACCCGGAATTAGCGTGTAAAGAAGCTCTGATAAATGCAATCACTCATAGAGATTATAGTATTGAGGGTAGAGGGATTGAAATTAGGATTTTTGACGACAGGCTTGAAATACTTAGCCCTGGAAAGCTATTGTCTTCAATAACAATTAAAGATTTACAAGAACTTAAAGGAGTTCATCAAACTCGCAATACTTACGTTGGAAGAGTATTGAGAGAATTTGGCTATATTAGAGAGTTAGGCGAAGGGATTAGGCGGATGTATGAATTAATGAAAAGCAATGAGTTGATTGCGCCTAAAATAGAATCTCCAAATAAGTCATTTATTGTTACCTTATTCTACAAGCATATTTATTCAAAAGAAGAAAAATTATGGCTGGATAATTTTGAAAATTTGAACCTTTCACGAGAGCAAAAAACTGTTGTTAGGTTGGGTCTCGATGGTAAATTAATCTCACCTAAACAAATATGGGAAAGTGTTGGAATTGTGGATACTGAATATTATAGACAATTAGTCGAATCGCTCGCAAAAATTGGAATATTAACAACTGAAACATCAAAAGCTAAGGCTCAAAGTATTGCACGAAATAAAAAAATATCTGTTAAAGATGTCCCAAGGTTTAAAATAATACTGCCCCAAGAAATAAAGACAAAAATACAATCTTCAAAATTAATGCCAGCACATCGCCTGTCGGATGCTAAAAAAAATATAGATATAGTTGATACATCTGATTATTCCAAGATTTTTGTTGGAAATTTAGCCTACTCTGTTACTGAATCAGAACTAATAGAATTCTTTGCTAAGTATGGTGAAGTATCTGATGCTTCAATTGCTCGTGATTATAATACAAAATTATCTAAAGGGTTTGGTTTTGTGGAATTCGAGTTGGATACTGTTGTAAAAAAACTACTTGCTGACGAACAACCCAAGTTACTGGCAGGAAGAAGATTATTTATTCAAGAGTATAAGAAATATTCTTAGCGTTATCATCCCCCTATTTTGAACAATTTTAAATAACACGTGTATCTTCTATTCATACGGGCTTGTTGACGTTCCCCAACAAGCCCGTATCCTTCTGCCAAACCTAGAATCATCGCCCATTATGAATGCACCTGTGACTACCGGGACGCTGCAACGATTCCGGAATATCCGCTGCCAAACAGAAGCGCTTTGTCAGCCGCTTCAGACGGAAGACTTTGTGGTACAACCCATTGTGGATGTAAGTCCGCCGAAATGGCACCTCGGGCACACGACCTGGTTTTTTGAAAACTTTATCCTTGCCAAATACAGCCCGGGATACCAGCCCTTCAATGCCGGGTACAATTATTTTTTCAATAGCTACTACGAAAGCCAGGGCCCAAGGGTGTTGCGCAGCAACCGCGGCAACATGACCCGCCCTTCCGCCGCCGATATTTTCAGTTACCGCAAGCATGTGGACGAACACCTCGGCGCACTTTTAGAAAACAACGACCAGCTTTTTGAAAATGAAGACTTTGCATTAACCTTAGAAGTTGGCCTGCAACACGAACAACAACACCAGGAACTTTTGGTCACCGACCTGAAATACATCCTCCGCAACAACCCGCTTTTTCCGGTTTATCAGGAGCATGCAGCGCCCGCAACCCCCAGAAGCCGTCCCGCTGACTGGTCTTGTACCGCTGAACTCCAGTTCGGCGGACTTCAACCTGAAAGCCGTCCGGTGGGCTGGCTGGAATTTGAAAACGGATTGTACGAAATCGGCCACCGCAGCGCTGACTTTTGTTGGGACAACGAGCTGAGTGCCCACCAGGTTTACCTCGGGGATTTTGCCGTCCAGGACCGGCTTGTCACCAACGGGGAATACCTCGAATTTATGCGCGACGGAGGCTATAAACGCTTTGAATACTGGCTTTCGGAGGGCTGGGAATGGGTTCAAAAATTGGAGGAGCAAGCGCCGCTCTACTGGTACCACCACAACGGCGAGTGGTGGCATTACACGCTGCACGGTTTTGAAAAAGTGAACCCCGACCTGCCCGTCACGCACCTCAGCTATTTCGAAGCGGATGCTTTCGCCAACTGGAAAGGGCATCGCCTGCCCACCGAATTTGAGTGGGAAATCGCCTGCAAACTGACCCACGGCCAAATTCCTGTGGAAGCTAATTTTTTGGAAAACGGGAACTTTCATCCACAAGCTGCGCAAAACACCCAACTCTTCGGCGATGCCTGGGAATGGACGTCGAGCGCGTACCTGCCTTACCCGCACTACCCGCGGTTCAAAGGTGCGCTCGGCGAATACAACGGGAAGTTTATGATCAACCAGATGATCCTCCGGGGCGGTTCTGTGGCAACCCCGCGTTCGCATATCCGGGCGACGTATCGCAATTTTTTTCACACGGATAAACGCTGGCAGTTCACCGGCATTCGTTTGGCGAAAAGCCTGTAATTTTTGGGTTATTTGACCTTCAATCCAGTGTTATGACCGCTCCTTTACATTCTGAAATAATATTAAATCAGGCTTTTGCTGAAGACGTGCAGCAGGGGCTGACCACCACCCCTAAATACCTCCTGTCGCGCTACTTTTATGATGCGGCAGGCGATCAGTTGTTTCAAAAAATTATGAACCTGCCGGAATACTACCTGACCCGGTGCGAGTTTGAAATTTTTCAAAAACACAGGGACGCGATCTTCCGGAAATTAGACCATGCGCCATTTGACCTGATCGAACTCGGCGCTGGCGATGGCCTGAAAACGCAGGTGCTTTTGCAGCATCTTTTACATCAAAATGCCGATTTTCGCTACCTCCCTGTTGACATTTCGGGCAGCGTGCTTGAACACTTGCAGAAAACCTTGCAGGAGCGATGGCCTGAATTGCCCGTCACCCCGGTTGAAGGCGAGTATTTTTCGGCGCTTCAGGACATTGACCGGCTCTCTGACCGGCGGAAATTGGTGCTGTTTCTCGGCTCCAACATCGGCAACATGAAACAGGAGCAGGCTGCGGATTTTTTGCGCCAACTGCGGCATCGGATGTACCCCGGCGATTGCTTGCTGGTGGGCTTCGACCTGAAAAAAGATCCAGACGTCATTCTGGCGGCCTACAATGACCCTGAGGGCGTGACGGGGGAATTCAACCTGAACCTGCTGCGCCGCATTAACCGGGAATTCGGCGCTGACTTCGACCTGACTGCCTTTCGCCACTACCCGGTGTACAATCCGATCACCGGCGACATGAAGAGTTATTTAGTCAGCGAAAAGCAGCAAACGGTCCGCATTGAAGCGCTGGATTTAGAAATTCCTTTCCGGAAATGGGAAGCCATTGACATGGAGCTTTCTAAAAAATACGACCGCAACGAAATAGAATGGCTGGCTGAATACGCCGGGTTTGAAGCAGAACAATGGTTTTTCGATGAAAAGGAATATTTTGTGGACGTGCTTTTTTGGGCGGTTTGAGTAACTAAAAAAAATGAATATTTATCATGCATCCAGTTGAAAAAACGCCTGCATTGGTTGACCAACTCCGGTTCTTTGAAGTGTTTCAGAACCTGCCAGACAAAGACCTGGAATGGCTCATCGAACGGTCAGATTATGTGGTTTATAAGGAAGGCGAACAGCTTTTTTTTTCCGGTAAGCAAGTCGTTAACATGCAGGTTATTGTGGATGGCGAATACGTGATGCGCTTGAAACAAGGCAACGAATACCGGGAATTGGGCGCCTGGGGAACGGGCACGCTAACGGGGCTGCTGCCATTTTCGAGGATGAAAGAAGCGGTGGCTTCGGGTACAGCGCTGCGGGACACGTACGTGCTTGAATTGCACAAAAAACATTTCACGGAAATGGTTACCGTGAGCTACGAAATGACACAAAACCTCGTAGGCGAGATGTCTGACCGCATCCGGGATTTTACGGCCACGCGTTTGCAGAACGAAAAACTGATGTCGCTCGGCAAACTCTCTGCCGGTCTGGCGCACGAGCTGAACAATCCTGCAGCTTCCATTGTGCGCAACGTCGAGGAACTCTACCACCGCACGCACCAGACGCCGGAGCGCTTCAAGCGGATCATGACCATGCGCGTCACGCCGGAACAAACTGACCAGATAATCGCCATCCTGTTTTCAAAAATAAATACCCCCCGCCCAGAACTTACCCTGATGCAGCGGGAATCGCTCAAAGACGACCTGCTCGACTGGCTCGAAGAACGGGATGTGGACAATGCCGAAACCATCGCCGAAACTTTCGTCGAGTTTGGTATGACGGAGGCCGACCTCGATGAAGTCCACAACATCGTGGACGGGAAACACTTGGACAGCATCCTGCCCTGGCTGGAAGGTACGCTGAGCTTAGAAATGCTTGTCCGCGAAATCCAGGAAGCATCTGGCCGGATTGCAACCCTGATCAATTCCATCAAATCCTATTCCCATATGGATAGGTCGAAGGATGGCGAAAAGATTGACCTTCAGGAAGGCATCATCAACACCCTGACGATGTTGAAGCACCAGTTGAAAAGCAAATCCATTGTTGTGAAAAAAGAGTTTGGTGAAAACCTGCCCAAAATCCTGGCTTTTCCCGGCGAGTTGAACCAGGTTTGGACCAACCTGACCGACAACGCCATTGACGCAATGGACGAAGGCGGGGTTTTAGACATCAAAACCTACGCCAAGCGCGACCGGGTTTTCGTAGAAATTACCGATAACGGCCCAGGCATTCCGGATGAAATCAAGTTGAAAATTTTCGACCCGTTTTTTACCACCAAAAGCATTGGCAAAGGCACCGGACTCGGGCTGGAAGTGGTGCGCCGCATCGTCGAGCACCACAAAGGCAGCATTGAGGTGGATTCTGTGCCGGGCCAAACGACGTTTACGATCTGTTTCCCCGTGGAGTAACCTGACGTTTACTAAACTTTTAAAGTCTACGCGTGGACACAATTATGCAAAATGATCCATGACGGGCGCTATGTTTCTATGTTTCGCGGGCTTTAGTCCGCCTAAAAAT
>JBJXFD010000657.1:0-3231 GCA_046153985.1 Saprospiraceae bacterium | reverse complement strand
CTAAAGCTGGAATTGACTCATCACCCTGACCGGTTATAATATGACAGCAGCGCAACTGCCTGCAAGTTAAAAAAGCTTGGGAAGATTTTTATTTGAAAGGTTAATTATTTCTTAACAAAAAGGAAATATTGAAATTAAAACAATGTGTTTTTAAGTGAAATTCGATTTTTAGGTAATTGGTTATGAATGAATTGCCTTCCAATATAGTGATTTTAAGAAATAAGAAGGCATTCCTCCAAACTTTTCAGGTTTGGTATATTTCCGCAATTGGCTCTTTTAAACCCCTTATTTTTGTATAAGAACTTAAGCGTTTGTTCGGAAACCCGAACAAACGCTTAAAGCCAACCCCTGAATTCCCCCCCGATCTAATAACATTAAACTGTTTATCCTATGGTACTCACTCCTGAAAAAAACATCCGGTTACTCAATCAACCAATGAGCAAGGTCTATTTATTTCATCATCAAACTTTCATTTCCCATGGAAATACATATCGAAACGTTTGGCGCCCACCTTCGTGTCCGGGGCGGAATTTTTGTCTTCACGGCCCCGGATCTGAGCGGCGGTGAAGAAAAGAAGAGTGAATACGCGCCGCATCTGGTGAAACGCATTCTGTTTCACAAAAATAGCGGGTCAATCAGCGCAGCGGCTATATTTTTAGCCATGGAAAACGACATTGACCTCATTGCGTGCGACGAATTCGGAATGCCTTTCGGGCGTTTTTACCCCATCGGACCAAACCGGGTACTGGGCATTCAGGCCGCTCAGTTTCAACTCATCCGGACACCGGAAAGTTTGAAATTCGTGAAGCTTTGGATTGGCGGGAAAATCCGCCGAAAGCTTGCCTTCCTGGAGCGGCTGGAGCGCTACCGGGAAGGCCAACATGCCAACTTACTCCAGCAAGCCCGTCAAATGATCTCTGAAAGCTACCTGCTTTTGCAAAATGCTCCCCTTATGCCGTTTCAGGAAGCTGCAGAATCCATCCGCGGCCACGAAGGAACGGCTTCCAGAATCTATTTCACCACCCTCAGCAATTTGATGGAACCGGAATACCGGTTCGAAGGCCGCAGCCGCCGTCCCGCTCAGGACGTTTTTAACCTGTTCCTCAATTATGGGTACGGCATCCTCTATCGCATCACCGAAAAAGCCCTTATCGAAGCTGGCATTCATCCTTATGCCGGATTCCTCCACGGTCTCGCAAAAAAACAAAAATCAATGGTCTTCGATTTCATTGAAGCCTTTCGTCCCTGGGTGGATTCGATGGTCTTTCAATTGTGCAGAGCCAGGGCCATCAAAGAGGAACACATTCAACAGGAGGCAGGCGGCCTCAGACTGACCAAACAGGGCAAGGAACTGATAATCAAGACCTTTCAGCAAGGATTCAGGAAAAAACGGAACGACTATTCGGGTCAATCCCTACTTCCGCTCAACATCATCCGAACCGAAGCACGTTTGTTCGCAGACGAATTGATGGGAATGTGGAGCAGCCGGCTGGCTTTTTGATCTTTAAATCATAATTCCAATGTACTACACCGTCGCTTATGACATCAGCAACGACAAAACGCGCCGCTTAGCCGTAAAGCTTTGCAAAAAAGCGGGCTTAGTGCGCGTGCAACATTCCTACTTTATGGGGAGAAGTGGCCGGCTGCGCATTCAATGGCTTCGCCGCGACTTAGAGTTGCATTTGAATTCGGAAACGGACAGCCTTTCGATTCAGCCGATCAGCAAATCGGCTTTTGAGGCAACGGTATTTGTGGGAAAGCCAATCATAAAGGATGAGGTAATCCGCAACTACTTAGTCGTATTTATCTGATTTTTTGAAGTTTTCAACAGTATAATCACGCGCTTCACTGGTGGCGATCCTCTCCGGGTCGGCATTCAATGCTGGCATAAATCCAACACTATGTACGACTTTATTCCACAATCGCTCGATCTGACCTTGATCCAGCTCGACCACAAAGCAAACCGGTTTAAAAACCTGAAGCATCCAGGGGAATTGGCGTCGCTTATCAGCATGGACGCGGGGTTGCTGGCCAAGTTTGCTGCAAAACCTTACTACCAGATTTTTTCCATCCCCAAGCCCGGTGGCGACAGACGGACCATCCACAACCCGCACCCGGACCTGAAGTTTGTTCAGCAAAACCTGAACGTCTATTTTCAGGCCGCTTACTACGGCATCAAGCCGCCCTGCGCTTACGGTTTCATTCCCCGCCCGACGGACGAACCCAACCCGCGCAACATTTATACCAACGCGCTTGTACACGCCGGCAGCGCCTGGGTGCTCAACCTCGATTTGAAAAACTATTTCCACACCGTCACCAGCCGCCATTTGCACTGGGTGTTTGCGGAGTTGTTCAGCCTGCCCGAGCCTTTGGCGCAGCAACTGATCGCGCTGTCTACCTACAAAGGCGTGCTGCCGATGGGTGCGCCCACTTCGCCGGTTTTGTCCAACTTAGCCGCGCTGCCTTTGGACGCGGAGCTTCAAGGTTTTGCCGCCCGCCATAATGCGCTGTACACGCGCTATGTGGACGACCTCACCTTCAGTTTGGACACCCGCCCTGACATCAATTTCACGGAAGCGATCCGTCAGATCGTTCAAAAACAAGGGTTCGCGCTCAACGACAGTAAAATACGCCTGACGCCAAAGGAAGAAAACCCGGAAGTGACGGGGCTGATCCTGAAATCGCCGAGGCCGGACGTGAGTAAAAAATTCCTGAAACTCCTGAAAAATGACCTTTACCTGTTCCAACAACTGACCTCGGCCTCCATGATGCAACGGGGGATTTTTCACGCCACTTTTTTGGACAAACTCCGAAAAAGCATCCAGGGACAATTGCAGTTTTTGGGTTTTATTCGCGGAAAGCAGGATAAAAAATATTTGGAATGGGGGGAGCTGATTTGAAGAGGGGGCAAGTGGGTACTTTTTTGATATTCAACCCCTGTCGGGGTTGTGAACAATCTTCCCACATGTTGACCCCGAATTTCATTCGGGGCTAGTCACGGTCAACCCCTGCCGGGGTTTTTTGTTGCCTGCAACCGGCTTTTAGTCTGACGGGCTTAATATCGCAGAGATAAATCGGAATGTCTGCTGGGAGGTGGTGGGGAAGGGGGTCTTTATATGCAATCCTACCTACACTGGAAGCGGTTCACCGATACTTTACAGCTAACTCTACTGATGAAGTAGTTATTCGGTCGCAATCCTACCTACACTGGAAGCGGTTCACCGATTTCAC
>JBJXFD010000655.1:0-6332 GCA_046153985.1 Saprospiraceae bacterium | reverse complement strand
TTATAAGCAGCAAGCTGGCGAAACGTAGCCTCGCTGATTTTTACCTGTGGCGCTTTGCATTCCACCAATAGAAAAGGACGCATATCCGGGTCATAAACCAGCACATCACAGCGCTTGGAAAGGGTATTGACACGCAGGCTTTTTTCGATCTTGATCCTGTTCTTATTGTAGCGCTTCTCTTCAAGCAGGTACGACACTGCCAATTGCCGCACCATTTCTTCCGGCTGTAAAACCAGCCATTTTTTCCGGATGGGGTCATAAATCGCAGCGCCTTCTGCGCTTTGGCGCAACTGAAGCAGGTGTTTAAATCGCATCAGGGATAAGTCCATTCAATCAAGTTTCAACTGGAATGATCGGCCACAATGAGCCATTTCCCTTTAATTTTTTTCCAAAGTAGCGTAAAATGACCGCTCAGGTCTCCGGCATCGCGTTTCAAATGCCATTTGCCGATGACGAAAGCTGCTTTACCCGACAATTTTTCGACCCGGATAAGGGTAAATGTCAACATGCCCATCGTTGCCCGGTCGGGATACCCCTGCTTATAATTTGCTAAGGTAGCATCCCAACCGTAAGTCAAGCCTTTACTCCCAATGAAACAAAGGCTGTCCGAGTGCAAATACCCTTCCATGAAGGCTTCCAGATCGCCCTTGTTCCAGGCAGTTTCCTGAGCCTTCATGACGTTTCGGATGGCATTCGTGGCGGCATCTTCACGCTGGGCATATCCAGTTTGAAGCATGAGCAATACAATCAACAGGAGAAAAAATTTGCGATTTTGCATATTTATCTGATCAATGTAGAACTCCCCGTAAATACCTCGTGGTTGCCGTCTTCAAACTCAACTTCAAGGCGCCAAATGTACACACCGCCGTTCATAGGCTTGCCGCGGAAGGAGCCGTCCCATCCATTGAGCGGATCGTTGACCTCAAAATCCCGCGCTTCGAACAGCAATTCACCCCAGCGGTCGAAAATACTGAATTTCAGCACCTGAATACCTGCCTTGCCGTGTACCAGCAAACGATCGTTGGCGCTGTTGCCATTGGGCGTAAAGCCTGTCGGCACAAACACAGGATTGTTCTTTCTGGCAAAAACAGTGATGATGTCTTCATCGTAGCACCCGTTTTCATCCGTCACCCGCAGGGTAAAACTGGTTTGATAAGGCACGTTAGCGGATGGCATGGCGCAATCAATACAACTGAGCAGCGTTGTGTCTCCCGGATACCAGGAATAGGTCAACACTCCCGCGCCGCCACTGACCTGAGGTTCCAGACGCACTTCAAAGCCATAATCCAGCGTGATGTCGTCGCCGAGGTCAACAACCAACGGATCGGGCTCTTCAACCTGAATGTTTTCCTGTATAAACAAACAACCTTTTGCATCGAGTACATAAACATTATAGCTGCCAGCTTCCAAGCCAATGAGGGTACTGCTGCCCCTGAAGTCGTTCCCGTCAAAGCTGTACCGGTAAGCAGGTGTCCCTCCCGTAGTAAGCGCCTGAATGCTGCCGTCGCTGTCGCCATAACAGCTTGCGGGCTTCGACGCGAAGGTTGCCGCCAAAGGCGCTTCGGGCTGTAAGACCTCCACCGTTTCCACAATGCGGCAACCGCTGGCATCGGTGATGGCCAATTCATAAATTCCGGCGGTTATGGTTTGCAGGTCGGCCGTAGTTGCCCCATTCGACCAGGCGTAGGCATACGGTTGTATTCCACCCTCTACGTCCGAACTGGCAGCGCCAGTGGAGGCGCCATAACAATCAACTGCAATCGGATCCAGTTCTGCCTCCAGCGCTGTTGGTTCGGTGAGCGTCGTTTCGGCAATTGTGAGACAGCCGTTTGCATCGGTCACACTCAGGCGATAAAAGCCCGCCTGCAAATTGGATAAATCCGGGGCGCCGACACCTGTATTCCACAGATAATTATAAGGCGGCGTACCTCCTGAAACCTGTGACTGCGTTGTCCCTGTGCCGTCGTCTGCGCAAATCAGGTTAGTTCCTGAAGCCTGGACTACAAGCGCTGTGGGTTGGTTAATACTGACCGTGGCAAACGCTGTGCAACCTCCGCTATCCGTTACCGTAACGGAATATTGGCCTGCGCGCAATCCGGTTGGATTTCCGGTTTGCGGAATATTCGGCGCACTCCAGCTGTAAACGAAATTACCATTACCACCGGTAGCCACAACGTTAATGCTGCCGTCGCTGCCGTCGAAACAGCGTGCGTCGGCGGGCGTAGCCACCAAGGAAATTGGAGGCGTACCGCCAACTGTGACGGAATTAACAACCGTGCAGTTGTTTGCATCGGAAACCGTAACGCTAAAGGTTCCGGTAGTTAATCCGGTTGCAACCTGTGTCTGCTGTGCTGCCGGATCGCTCCAAACGTAAGTGTAAGGAGCAGTACCTCCTGAAGGCGTCACCGTTGCCGTACCATCGGGTTGACCTAAGCAGGAAACCAGACTGGAGGCAGTGGTTGCCGTTACCGGCGAAGGTTGGGCAAGCAATGTGGAAGAAATCGTTTGGCAGCCGTTGCCATCCGTCACCGTAACGCTGATGCTGCCTGCGGGAAGGTTGGTTACCACCGCGCCCTGTGCGCCGTTCGCCCACTGGTAGGTATAATTGTCTGCACCGCCGGAAGCAGTTGCGGTCACCATCCCGGAATTGTTATTGAAACAGGAGAGATCGGTTGGCGTCAAAACCAATAGCAGGGCATCTTCCTCTCCTACCGCTACGCTGGCAACAGCCTGGCAACCATTGGCGTCAGAGACTGTAACGCTGGCGGTCCCGGCAGTTAATCCGGTGGCAGTTGCCCCGTTTTGGCCGGAAGGCCAGGCATAAGTATAGCCGCCGGCGCCACCCGTGGCCACAACCGTGGCCGTTCCATCGTTTCCTCCAAAACAGGAGGCGGGCGTCATGCTCAGCGATAATTCGACCGGTGCAGGATCTGTCAGATCGAATGAAATCTCTGCTGTACAGGAATTTGCATCTGTAATCGTTACCGTGTAACTGCCTTCGACGAGGTCATTTCGGCTTGCCAATACGGCGGCCCCGTTATCGCTCCAGGCATACTGATACCCAGGCGTGCCACCACTTGTGGTCAGGGTCGCTGTGCCATCGGCAGCATCGGTACACAAAGGAGCCTGGGTTACAAATTGGACGTCGAGCGCCGTTGGGGCACTGATGCTGACCTGGGCGGTATCCCGGCAGGTAAATTCATCCGCTACAACCACAAAATAGTTTCCTTCAAAGAGTTGTGATACGATGTCGGACGCCCCCACCAGCATTCCGGATGCTGCGTCTATCCAGGTGTAGGTAAAATTCCCGGATCCACCAGAAGCGGTCACCGAGGCTGTTCCATCGGGCAAACCATTACAGGAGGCATCCTGTCCCTGAACAGCCAGGACAATTTCCGGATTCTGCGCTACATCGGCTGTTGCGGCAACTTCGCAGCCATTAAAATCGGTAATGGTTATGGTATACGTACCAGCGGTTAATTGAAATGCCGTATCGGTGCGTTGGTCATCGGCAAGCGCATCCCAGAAGTATTCGTAAGGCAAAGTCCCACCATTAGCAGTAGCAATGGCAATGCCATTCATGCCTCCAAAACAACTGACCAATTGGGAAGTGGTTTGCACGCCCAAAGCTTCGGGTTCCGTCAGGGTAATCGAGCGCGTAGTCACACATCCGTTGCCATCGGTGATTACCACGTTGTGGTCGCCTACTGCAAGTCCGTCAGCGACAGCATCTAAATCCCCATTTCCCCAGACAAAAGAAAATGGCATCGTTCCACCGTTTACGATGGCTTCTGCTGCGCCATTGCTTTGTCCATTACAGGAGATTTGACTCGTTTGAACCATTTGAACATCCAGTGCCTGGGGTTCTTCAACGACAAGCTGAATTGAACCGGTACAACCGCTGGCATCGGTAGCGAGGGCGACATAACTGCCAGCTGCCAATCCGCTAAACGCACCGGTTAAATTATTCACGCCATCCAATTCAAAAGTGAAAGGCCCACCAAATCCTCCGGAAGCAGCAATCACCGCCGAGCCATCAGAAGCTCCGTTACACGCAGCGTCTATCACCTGATTGACGGTTAAAGCGGGAGGAATGCAATCCGGAGTTACGCAGGTGAGCGTAGTCTCTGGGCCGGGGCATTCCCCAATCGCACGCACCCGGATGTTCACCGATTGCGAAAGCGCAAGTCCTGTGACCGTATGAGATAATAATTCGCTCGACGGAATCCAGGGGCCGCCATCAATGCTGACCTCGTATCCTGTTGCTGCGGCTACTTCCGGCCAAAAAGCCGAAACGCTGTTCTCCGTAATCGTGCCGCAGGTCGCTAAAGGCGCATCAAGCTCAGGAATAATTTCTATGTTAATGGAATCAGAGACACTGCAACCATAAGAATCGGTTGCTGTCATAAAATAAGTGGTGGTTTGATCCGGTGTAGCTATTGGATTGGGGCAGTCTGAACAACTCAAACCTGCCTGTGGCGACCAGCTGTAAGTAATTTCGTAGGCCGGATTAAAACAAATGGTCCAGCTATGTAAAGTTCCGTTAAACCCGTTTGCGTCATCTATGACCTGCAAACGCCAGGTGCCATTGGTTGCTTTATTGCCTCCATCCCATAAGTCTGACCAGACGCCTTCGGGTTGCCATTCGCCGGTGAATGGCACGGCAGTCGGAGGGGCAAACGGGCCTGGGGTATTGATGTCTAAAGCTGCTGCTTCTGTAAAACATGCATCAATATAAAAATCAATACCGCCGCCATTGCCGCCATTACCGCCGTTGTCGGTGGTCAATTCCATAAATTGTCCGTCGGGGCCGATCAAATAAACATCCATGTCGTCAATCCAGCGGTGGGAAAGGCTGTCAATGCAAACAGACTTGATCACACCTGGACCCAAAATTGGCGGAATCACACCAAAAACAGATATATTTGAAAAATAGGAAACGTTGGTTTGGCTGATTGGCACATTCGTGCTGTTGGTGAAAGCAGGCGGTTCAGGCAAGGGCACCGGCAAAGTGCCGTCCAACTGGATCGAGTTGTCTGCACAGAAACGCTGGTCAATGCCAAGATCAGCGGGCACCAGCGGGTTATCGCGCAGCGGGATGATGAGGGTATCGCGGGTGCAAACGTCTTTCCTGATGTCGAGGATGATGGTTTCCGTTCCTTCCAGGAGCGCGTCTTCGATGGCGATGATTGGAATGGAAACGGAGCTGCTGCCTGCCGGAATAAACAAGTCATCGGGAATCAATTCGTAGTCTACGCCATTCACTGCGGTTCCCAAAATATTGACATCAATCGGAAAATCGGACTCCACTTCGGTTGGCAAAGAAAAAGTCAGGGTACCTTCCGAACAGCCTTCCGCTACGGAGCCATCAAGGCTTACAGTTGTTGCGGTAACGTCGAGCGAACCCGTTCCAAAGCTTTTTGCCTCCAGAAACACGCCGGAATCGTGGCTGCCGTCGGAAACGTCGCAAATGACTAACTTAATCGTGTAAACATTACATGGAATTACAACTGCCTCCGCTGTAAAAACATCGGTGAAGCCGTCATATACGGGCTGGGCTGCACTGTTTAAATTGTCGTTGTAAAATTGGCTGAACGCCAGGCTACCCTGAGGTGGGGTACAATTGGTAAGGCTGCCCGCAGCGCCCACCATACCTGAGTTGATGTTGTTGATCCGAACTGGCAGGTTGGTGCCCGGTATCAGGGCAATATTTTTCCCATTATTTTCATAAGGCCCGTTAATGCCAGGGCCGCTGATGAAAAAACCAAAAATATCGTTGAAGGAGCTGCACGCGTATTCCGGGTATTCTTCAGAACCAAAAGCATACCGGAAGCGCAGGGTATCTGATATTGGAATGAACGTAATGGTATATTTGGACATGTCATTTGTCGAATTCCCTCCGGCAATTGCAGTTAAATCCGGATCCATTGTTGCGTCAGGGTTGTCCACAGCAGCCTGGGTTCCGCCATTTGACTCTACCCCGACTTCGCCACCCTGCGTAACGGCAGAACCTGTTGTCATCACCAAACCCCGATCAATTCCAATATGAGGATCGCCGTTTTTAAAAAACCCAACCGCTTTGTTTGCTCCTTCATAAGTGACACTGAGTACCTGCACGCCTTCGCCCAGAAAGACATTGGTGATCAGGTTCTGGGGGGTAAAAGGGGCGCTGTTCGTAACTTCTAAAGGTTGCGCGTGCGACACCGTCCAGGATAAAAGGATCAACGAAGCAAAGAGTAACCGTTTGTTGTAGTTGTAGCTGTTCATCATTGTGTATTGATTATGCCATGTCGGGAATGGCGCTCCATGATATTGGAACGCTAAAAATAAAG
>JBJXFD010000652.1:0-5244 GCA_046153985.1 Saprospiraceae bacterium | reverse complement strand
GGATTTTCCCCCCCACCACTCTTTAAAACACACTCAACTGCATCCCCTTGGAAGAAGGACTAAAAAGCATCTGGGGGGTGGAAGCGATTTTCGATCGATGGAATTGGTGCGGCGGGGTGAATCTTAGGGGCTTTTGAAAGTTTGTCACGCCTTTCATCCCTTGCAAGTCTGCGCAGATTGTTGTATTTTTGTATAAATCTCACGATTGTGGAAATCTTAACAATAGACCAGATCAAAATGCAATACCCCAACCAATGGGTATTGGTGGGGAATCCGGAACTGGATGACCCCGAAACGCTTGGCTCCGTTGTAAGCAAATTGTTGCGCGGAATCGTGCTTTATGCCAGCAAGGACAAAAGAGAACTGGCTTATAAAGCTAAAGATGTAAAAAGCGAGGTCAGTCGTACAGCTTGTATTTATACGGGTGAAATACCACAAAACCGTATTTTCCTCCTATGAAGCAGCAATCCTTTAAAAGGGAAACGGATGAAAGCCTGATCTTGATAAACTGCATCTTGGAAGAGCACAATTTATCTCTGGCTTTGGATACTGGCGCTTCTCATACGACCATTGATCTTGCCGCGATGATTATCGCAGGTTACGATATCGCCAAATCAATACGTACTGTGCAACTTGAAACGGCAAGTGGGGTTATTGATGCTTATGTTTTTAGGGTAAAAAAACTTTCTGCGATAGGAATAATAAGAGAAAATGTAGAGGTTTGCGCTTACGACTTTTTCTCTTTTCAGATCATCACAGATTTTGATGGAGTTCTTGGTCTGGATTTCTTAGACGAGTATAAGCTCTGTATTGATTTTAAGAATGATTTGTTGACGATTCAATGAAATTTAATATGCGGACTATTAAAATAAGTGCCATTTACGTTTTCTTATTTTCTAACATGCTTTTAATCAAACAGTAATGGAAATATGTGTCAGATATGGTTTCCAAACAAGTCTTACTGAAGAAGAAATTAATGAAATAATTGGAATATCTCAACTATACGGAAATGTCAATATACAAAAATGGGGAAGCAGATTTGGCAGCCTTGATATGGTTACTTTTCTTGAACTTACACTTGGTATAATTTCTAAGCCGATATGGGAAGGCTTTTTTAAAGGCTTTTTTGATGAAGAATATTTTAAAAAACAAGGATCAAACCTCCGAAAAGAACTTTTAGAGGAGCTCAGCAATTTTCGAATGTATTTAGTTTCTTTATACAATGCATTTGTTTTTAATAAATTAGATGATTGCTATGCAATATCAATGGTGGAGCATATAGATGGAATTGTGTACTATGCAGTATTAAATCATAAAAAATCTACAGAAACTCTAATCAAAAGATTACCTGATGCATTTGTCCGGGCAGTTGGCGAAATTTCACTTAAAAGAATTCCTGTCGAAAGTCCATATATTGTTCAGCTTTATCCAGATTTTGAAACAGAAAACTGGGACTTTCTGTTTATTCCTACGATTAGTGGATTTGGAAATTATATAAACAGGTATTACGATTTTACTATAGGATCGATTGTTGAAGTAAATTCTAAAGAAGATTTTTACAGCAAATTTGATTTAGAGGAAGAGGATATGTATAAATTCATCATATCGGCAAAAAGTCGCGAAGAAAAAATGATATAATATGCACCGCACCATAAGAACAATCCAAAAGCCAATCAACGGTCAATTACTCATACAAGTGCCAAAAGAATTCCATGATATGGAGTTGGAGATTATCATTCAACCAATTTCAGACGAGAAAAACAAACAAGCTACAATTCACTCTGGACGTTTAGAAATGGTCGCCCACTTGAAAGGCTCGCTCCCCAATCGCCCGTACTCCAAATCTGATTACTACCAGCAATAAGTTTTTTCCAAAAAGCCCAACCTCATCCGCCCGCAATTTCCTACCTTCGCAAAATCCTTTTCACCAAACCACACCACCTTGACGTTCGAGCAAATCCAGGAGGAACTCAAGCAAAAGAAATACCGTCCCGTCTATTTCCTGCACGGCGACGAAGCCTATTTTATTGATGCCATTTCCGATTACATCGAGCACCACGTCCTTTCCGAAGGCGAAAAGGCGTTCAACCAAACGCTCCTTTACGGCAAAGAAGCCGACCATATGGCCGTGACCGACGTGGCGCGCCGCTACCCCATGATGGCGCCTTACCAGGTTGTGGTAGTGAAAGAAGCGCAGGAAATGAAGTCGCTGAAAGACTTGCAGGGCTATATTGAAAAACCGGCTGCAACGACCATCCTCGTCATCTGCCATAAGCACGGCAAATACAACCTGAATTCCAATTTCGGCAAAGCGGTGAAAGAAAAAGCCGTTCTTTTTGAGTCGAAATCGCTGTACGACAACCAGGTGCCCGACTGGATCCGCAATTACCTGCGCCGCAGCAAGCTGACCATCAAACCCGACGCTGCCGACCTGATCGCCGAATACCTCGGCACGGAATTGTCGAAAGTCGCCAACGAGTTAGACAAAATGGCCATCAACCTGCCTTCCGGAACCGAAATCACCGATCAGCACGTCGAGCAACACATCGGCATCAGCAAAGACTACAACATCTTTGAATTGCAAAAAGCCCTCGGCCAGCGCGACGCCCTGAAAACCACCCGCATCGTGCAGTATTTTGCCGCCAATCCGAAAAAAAACCCGATGGTGGTGGTCGTGAGCTCGCTTTATGGCTTTTTTAGCAAAATTTATGCATTCCACTTCGCTAAAAATTTGCCGGAAGCTGAATTACTTCGTACTTTGCAGCTTCGTTCTGCCTGGTTTCTGAAAGATTATCGCGAAGCAGCGAAAAATTACACCCTCCCGAAGGCAGCGCAAATCATTACCCTTTTGAAAGAATACGACCTGAAGTCGAAAGGCGTTCATTATAACGCAACCGGCAAACCGGAAGGGGAACTCCTTAAAGAGTTGGCCTGGAAGATTTTGCACGTGTAAAAGATGTACAGCCGAACTCTGTTCGGCGAAGCTTAAGAATATTAAGCCGAACAGAGTTCGGCTGTACAGAAAAATTAAGCCGAACAGAGTTCGGCTCTACTACCCTCCAATTGCATGACACCGCGTCATCACCATCTTTATGATATTTAAACATTAGTGGACATGCTTGGAAAACTTAACTTTTCATTACTCATCTGCTGCCTGTTGGCAAGCGTTTCGTTGCGCGCACAATTTAATGTGACGCCGGTTGACGTTTCGGAATACCGTCCCGAAGACCTGTTGGCCAATTTTTGCCTGGGGAACAATGTGGAAATCTTAAACATCGCTTTTGAAGGCAATTCGCAGGCGGTCGCGAGTTTCAACAATGCGCTGCCTTACCTCGGCATTGACCAGGGCTTTATCCTTTCTACCGGCGCGGCGGCCTCCCGGATTGGCTTCAACGGCGCCAACGAACACGTGTCAGCGCTGGCTTCCGCCAATAATTTCAGCACGGCTTTTCACCCGGGCATCCTGGCGTTGTCCAACAACGCCAATTTTCATGACATTTCGCTGTTCCGCATCACGTTCACGCCGAAGCGCGACACCGTTTCTTTCCGCTACGTCTTCGCCTCAGAAGAATACCCGGATTTTGTGTGTTCGCCGTTCAACGACGTGTTTGCCTTTTTTCTGGAAGGCCCGGATCAGAACGGGTTTCCCGCCAACCGCAATTTAGCGCTCGTGCCAGGAACAACCCTGCCGGTCTCCATCAACAGCATCAACAGCGGCACACCGGGCACGCACTCGGAAGTCAATCCCGACCTGTATTGCTCCAGCCCGCTGGGAAGTCTGAGCAATTCGGCATATTTCCAGACTTCGCAGAATTACCCCGTGTACAATGGCTATACCACACCGCTTACCGCAAAAGCAGCGGTTTTGCCCTGCCAGCAGTATACCATGACTTTGGTGATCGCCGACATCGGGGATGCTTTTTGGGATTCAGCCATTTTCTTTGAAGCCGGCAGTTTGTGTTCCTACGATTCCGGCATTCAAACCAATATTGACCCACGCAGCCCGGTCATCATTGAAGGCTGCAACCAGAATCCGCTGGAATTTATTTTCGACGGATACGATGGCAACGATTTTCCAATGAGCTATTCCATAGAAGGCATTGCGGAAAACGGCAGCGATTATACGGCTATCCCGGCCAGCGGCAGCGTCGCCGGTAATAGTTTCAACCTGCCTATTCAGGCCATTGACGACGGCATCGCCGAAGCGCCGGAATTGGTGCGCATCTTCGTGCAAGTCAATGAATGCCTTGCTGATACGTTTGATTTGTACATCATTGATCCACTCTACTTAGAAGGCCCGCCGGCCGGGGATTGCATTGACGGCCCCCGTTCGCTCTACATCCGGTCTTCGGGCATTGACGTTCCGGAAGTCTGGTTAGATAGCCTCACCTACGCGTGGTCAACCGGGGAAACGCGCCGCAACATCCGCATTTTTCCCGGCGGCCCAGATACCTATTCGGTTAACTTCGGCAATAATTTGAACCAGTGTTCAGCGTCTTTTACCGTGAGTTCCGGAGCCGTTGTGGTGGAACTCAACAATACCCTTTGTTCAAACGAAGACGGGATTGTCGTGAACGGCACACTTTATGACCTGACCAACCCGCAGGGCATTGAAGTCATCACCGGCGCCAATGGCTGCGATTCCACGTTCATTATCAACCTCAGTCCGGCAGCGGCATTTTGGCTGAATACTATCATTTGTGAAACGGAAAGTATTTTCGTGAACGGGGTTGCCTACAATGCCGGAAATCCGGAAGGGGTGGAAATCCTCAGCGGCGCCGCAGTGGGCGGTTGCGATTCAGTCGTGACTATTTCGCTCAGTTTTTTGCCGGTTTCTACCGGTTTTCAAAATGCTTTCATACAAGAAGGGGAAACGTATTCGGTTGGAAACGAGTCTTTTTCCGCTTCCGGTGATTACGAAGTCATTTTGCAAAACCAGCTTGGCTGCGACAGCACCGTCCACCTCCGGCTGCGCGTTTTTCCGAATTCACAGTCGCTGACCGACAGCATTGCCATTGACCAAACAGAAACCATTTGTCTGAATATCAATCATCTGAATACCATAAACACCTTTGTTAACCTTTGCGAAGACAGCGATGTGGTAGCCTCTGTTGTATGGGATGAGGAGGACGGCTACTGCGTGCACTATACGGGCCGGAAAGAAGGCATCGAGCAGGTCTGTATTGTTCTTTGCGATGAATTTTTCTGCGACACCACCTTCCTGACCATCACTGTGTTTGAAAA
>JBJXFD010000649.1:0-8392 GCA_046153985.1 Saprospiraceae bacterium | reverse complement strand
ACCCGGAGCGTTTGCAATTCCCCATGATTCGACGCAATGGTGAATTAGAGCGGGTTACCTGGAATGAGGCTTATGATTACATTGCAGAAAGACTTACGGACATCAAGGAAAAACACGGCCCGGACGCGATTGGCGGCATTTCCTCCTCCCGCTGCACCAACGAAGAAAACTACCTGATGCAGAAGTTTATCCGGGCAGTCATCGGCACTAATAATATTGACGGCTGCGCCCGGGTATGCCACTCCCCAACTGCTATCGGCATGCAACGCTCGTTTGGCACCGGAGCAGCTACCAATTCCGTTGCGGATATCAAACTGACCGATTGTATCATGGTCATCGGTGCCAACCCCACGGAAGGACACCCGGTAACCGGTGCGAAACTGCGTCAATTTGCCATGAAAGGCAAACCCACTATCGTCATTGACCCGCGCAGGACGGAGTTGGCTAAATATGCCACAATCCACCTTCAACTGCGCCCGGGCACCAATATCGCCGTGCTAGACATGATGCTGTACTACATCATCAAAGATGGTATGATCAAGGAAGATTTCATTGAGGCTCGTACGGAAGGATACGAAGAATTCAAACAAAACATCCTGAAAATCAACCTGGATGATTTGGAAGCTGTGTCAGGTGTGCCGCGTGAGCAGGTACGCGCCGCAGCCAAATTGTATGCTGCGGCACCCTTGGCCATGCTATTCCACGGCTTGGGTGTCACCGAACATTACCAGGGAACTTACACCGTGATGCAAATAGCCAATTTGGCCATGATTACCGGCAACGTGGGTAAGCCTGGCTGCGGCGTAAATCCATTGCGTGGACAAAACAACGTACAAGGCATGGCCGACATGGGGGTTCAGCCCTATCAAGGCGCGGGCTATTTCGACGTCACGCTCCCCGAGGTCAACCAGATGTACAATGAGTTTTATGGGGTAAAAGTCCCACAGGAGGCCGGGCTGAAAATTCCGCAGATGTACGACGCGGCCATTGAGGGCAAATTCAAGGCCCTGTGGATCATGGGCGACGACCTGGTGCAGTCAGACCCGAACACCACCCATGTCATCAAGGCCATCAAATCGCTGGATTTGCTTATTGTTCAGGAGATATTCATGACGGAAACGGCCAAATATGCTGATGTCATCCTTCCAGCGGCTTCATTCCTCGAAAAAGAAGGAACGTTCACCAATGGCGAGCGTCGTATCCAACGCGTCAATAAAGTGGTAGAGCCAGTCGGTGAAACCAAAGCCGATGGACAGATCATGGTAGACATCATGAACCGTATGGGCTACAAACAGGCGCCCTACACCGCAAAAGGCATGCTGGAAGAGATCTCTCAGATCGTTCCATTTTTCGCCGGGGTGAAATGGGATGAATTGGGCGAACAAGGCAAGCAATGGCCCGTGGCAGCTGATGGCACGGATACAAAGATTCTGCATACAGACACTTTTAAGCGTGGCAAAGGGCATTTCCAATTCCGTGAATACGTCGAAAGTCCGGAAATACTGGCTTTTGGCAAGGATTACCCCTATATTTTGACCACCAACCGGGTGCTAGAGCATTACAATGCCGGCACGATGACCCGCAGAACACCCAATGTAGATATTGTGACCGAAGATGTAGTCATCATCCACCCGGACGATGCAGCACAACACAATATTGGCGAGGGAGACTGGGTCTGCATCGAATCAGACCGTGGTAAGGTGGACATCAAGGCACGTATTTCCGACGAAGTAAAGCAGGGGGTGATCAGTACTACGTTCCACTTCCCGGAGCTGTTGGTGAATATGGTGACCTCAAGCGTGAGTGATAGTGAGGCGAAATGTCCGGAATTTAAGGTGGTTGCGGTTAGGATTCGGAAGGCTCGGAAGGTGGCAGAACGGCACGCTAAGGTGGAGGTATAAAGGATTCCTCACTACATCAGAAAAAATGAACAAAAAGGTAATTGTCACCGGATGCTTTGATTTGCTGCATAGCGGGCATGTTGCGTTTTTAAAAGAAGCATCGCAGTTCGGAGATCTGTATGTATGCATTGGCAACGATGAAAATGTAAAGAATCTGAAGGGGCGTTATCCCGTGAACCAACAACAGGAACGGGCTTATATGCTCGAAGCACTTGCTTGTGTGAAAGAAGTACAGATCAATAAGGGTTGGGGAATTATAGATTTTGAGCAAGAAATGGAAGAGATTGCCCCCGATGTTTTTGTCGTGAATGAAGACGGCCACACGCCAAACAAAGAATCCTTGTGCAGGAAATACAACATTGATTATAAAGTCTTGAGCCGTATACCGCATGGTAATTTGCCGATTCGCTCGACGACTGCATTGCGCACCGTGTGTACCATACCTTTCAGGATTGATTTGGCTGGAGGCTGGCTGGATCAACCCTATGTTTCGAAATACTGCCCCGGGGCAGTGCTTACGATTTCTATTGAACCCACGATTGACTTCAACTACCGCAGTGGCATGGCATCAAGTACCCGCCAGAAGGCCATTGAACTGTGGAATACTGAATTGCCGTCTGGTGAAAAAGAACAATTAGCCAAAGTACTATTTGCGTTCGACAATCCCCCTGGCACTACACATGTAAGTGGCTCTCAGGATAGTATCGGCATTGTTTTTCCGGGCTTGAACAAGCTCTTTTACAACAACCATTATTGGCCGGAGGCGATCAAAACCATTGACGACGAGGATATTTTGAGCTGGATCGAATCACATTTATATCTGGTTACGCTCGGTCCGAGGGTTTCTTCATACAATGTGCTGGAAAACACCCAAATCAACAGCGAAAATGCCAAGGCGCTGGCAGACGCAGCAGATCGTTGTTGGGATGCCTTGATTAAAAAAGACATCATGGCCTTTGGAGGAGCATTGAAATCGTCCTTTGAGGCTCAGATTGCTATGTTTCCCAACATGGTAGATGCGGAAATTTGGGACATCATTGCACAATACCGATCCAGCGCCCTGGGTTGGAAGTTGAGCGGTGCAGGCGGCGGAGGATATTTAATTTTAGTGAGTGACCGCCCCATCGAAAACGCCATTCAAATCAAGATACGGAGGCGAGAAGGGGAGCGTATTTAATTCCTTACCTATGAAGCGATATTGCCTTGCACTAGACTTAAAAGATGATGCTCAACTCATAGCCGAGTACGAGCAATATCATCGAAACGTCTGGCCTGAAATCATAAAAAGTATTAAAGCGTCGGGGATACTCAGCCTTGACATTTATAGAGTAGCCAACCGTCTGTTTATGCTGCTTGAAACGGTGGACGATTTCTCTTTCGAACAAAAGAATGCGCTGGATGCAGCGAACCTGCAAGTGCAGCAATGGGAACAGTTGATGTGGAAATATCAGCAAGCTTTACCCGCTGCCCAGCCTGGTGAAAAGTGGATGTTGATGCACCGGATTTTTACTTTGGAGTAACCATTTAAGAATTACACGGTCTTTTGCAACCCCAACCTTTCTACTCGATTTCCAATCGAAAAATCCTTCATTTCTTGCTCTAACAGTCCAAAGTCTGACTTCATCACCGTTTTGACGAGCTGGCCATGCTTCAAAAGATGAATCTCATCACAGGTGTCATTTAGCGTTGAAAAAATATGGGAGGAGATAACGATTGTTTTATTCAAGGCTTTCAATTGATGGATAATCTCCGTGATAATTATATTGCTCTGAATATCAACACCATTGAAGGGTTCGTCCAGGATGAAAAAATCATTGTTTTGAAGCAGAATCCCCATCAATGCCAGCTTCTTTTTCATGCCCGTTGAATAAGTGCTGGCATATTGGTCAAGAGGTAAGTCAAAAATGTTTTTTTCATCTATGTCTTTTACTGGAATATTTCTTGCATTACTGAGCAGCTGAATATACTCCCGGCCAGTAATTTTTGAAAAATAGTATGGATCGGTCTGTAAAAAGCCAAGGTGGTTTTTCAGAGGCAGGTACTGGCTTTTTATGACTCCATCGAATTCCTGCAGCCCTGCAATACACTTAAAAAGCGTGGTTTTGCCCGCTCCGTTTTCACCTACGAGGCCATAAACTTTACCTGACTCATAAGACAAATTTATATCCTTTAAGACCTGATGATTTCCGTAGGACTTTGAAATATTTTCTAGAATAATCACCCTAATACCTCCTTGAGCTTTTTGACTGATTTGGTGTAAAAAAACGGAATAATCCCCAATAATAGCGGTGGAAACCACAATCCAAGGCCAATCACAATACTTTGGGGTAGGTTGAGTTTGTGCGGAAAGTTTAAGTATTTTGACAGCACAATGCAGGTCAAATAAAGATAACCCAAGCCTTGCACGGCTAAAATCGCCCACCAATAGTCCTGATAAAACGCCCAAAGACTTACGGTAATAGGTAGGCAAAGCATTGTCGCGTGCAACAGCGCGGCTTTTACTTTGTGGAGCAAAAATTGTTTAGGCGAAAAGTTATAGATCCAAACATAAAATTTGTCTTCCGGACTGGAGTAAAAGGATAAGCTGATCAAAAAGACGAGGAGCAAGGAAAATATCCCCAGGCTAAAATTATCCACCTTAATGGACATCAATGTGAGAAAATAAGCAAAGAAAACGAGTAAAAAAGCACTCCGAAAACCCTGAATAAACTCAAAAGGGGTTTTGTAAAATGGGGTAGGGAGTGCATAGTTGAGGGTTTGAGAAAAGTTGACAAAAGCCGCAATTGCTGCACCAATTGCCAGTAATCCAGCCGCCAGATAACATTGTTTGAAAAGTAGAAAGGCCAGAAAAGGTGCTGCGATCAAGACATTTTCAATTAGCCTGATTTTTAGGTAGTTTGACTTTGAGTAACAAGATTTTATACATTCATTTCGGGCTACATTGCCGTGGTTTAGCACTAAACCCATGGCTATAAATCCGTAGATATAATCCGCTAGATCAACTTTTATAAACAGGAAAACAGAAAGCCCTATAAATAGCAGAAAACCAAGCAAATACCCTGCCCATGGCGGCAAACCAAAGTCAATAATATGCCGATTAAGCAGCGTGTGTTGTAACTTGAAATAATACCTCATTTTGATGCTTTATAGATCGTCAAACCAATGCGACGTGAAGCATTATTCTAAAAAAACCTCATCCAGAAAAACCCAACCCAAATCGCCCTTCCCAGGATGCCAGGAGGGGAGTTTTTTGACTGGCTTAAGCACAATTTTCAGGACGCTGACTTTACGCGGCTCAAAAGTACAGTTGAACCCGATTCTATAACCGGGCATACCAACTTTTTGGGGTTGCTGAGGATTTAGTTTTTTCAGAAGCACCAGATTTTTTGGGTTACTACCACCCCATACCTGAATCTCGGCCGCAGGCATAATGTAACTCCCGATATCGACCAAAGTACTGAACGATACAGCGGAAAGCGAAGCTGGCTGTCGAAAGTGTAAAATTGCTTCCAAATTGGTCTCTTTATAGCCCAACCATTTGTTAGTTCTGAAATCTGTGTCCCCAATTTTTTTATTTGCCAGCGTTTTTGCTCCCTCTCCTTTGTATTGCGGATTAGGCGGATAGATCAGTTCAATCGAATCAGGCAAAATCCCTGTTTTGTAAAAATTGCGTGTTGACACTTCACTGCTAATCCAACCTGGCAAGAAAGCTTTCGTATTAAGTTGGCAGGATTTTTCAATGGTAATACTATCGCCATGGCAGACCGGGGAGTTTAGACTGTCTGGCACTGTACCATCAAGGGTATATCGAAGTACCGCACCCTGAATATAATTCTTCAATTTTACTTTTGTAAAACTGCTAAACACCTGCTCATCGCCTTCAATGATCGGCGCATTAAGTTTTGCGATCACACCTGCTCCATTGAAGCCAGATTCTATCCTAATTTTTGGAAAACGCTGTTGCAAAACTTGGATATCTGACGCTGTCACAGCAGTATTCCACAGATATAGCTCTGATAACTCAGGCAAGCCACCCAACACCTCTAAATCGTTAATTTTTACAGAAGTGCCTGATAATGAAAGGCTTCGTAAGGATTTTAGTGCTTTTAATTCGCCCAAAGTCGACCCTGTAATTTGGGTAAAGGCAAGATTAAGCTTTCGAAGATTTTGAAAAATAGCAAGGGTGCTCAAATCCTCATCTTTCAAGGGCATTTTATTCAGATTCAGGCTAACAACCTGAGTCTTTACAGCCTCCAATTCCTTTAAATAGATGTTATTAAAAGCCGATATGCCATAGAAACTAACCTCCAATGCAGGCGAATTTAGTGCAAATGGAGCAACTTGTCGATAGCTGTTGTTCAGTTGTTGGATTGTTACATCATCGGCAGCAGTGAAAGGGTAGGGGGGCTCATCATCAGATTTAAGCCGGGTGTTGGCCAGCAGTCGCAGCGGGTCATTTTCGTGCAAATCAGTTACTTTTTGAGTAAAACTTGCCCCGTTTTTGATCCAATGTGTTAGAATATCAATTTCTTCATCCGTTAGTTGGGCCTTTCCTTTGGGGGGCATGTGTTCTTTTTCGTCCATCGGCAAATGAACTCGTTGTAGCATTAAGCCATAGTGTTTTGCTGTACTATCCCAGAGCACCCCATTTTTGCCGCCTTTTACGAGTAGGGCTTCGCTTTCCATGTTTAAATCGCCCTTTATTTTTGCAGAATTGTGGCAGTTCATACACTTCTCTTCCAAAATTGGACGAATCAAATGTTCAAATATCAAGGCATCTTCAATAGCGATCTGGGGCTTTTTAGCCTCTGGGATAACCGGCGCGAACAAGTAGTTTTCACCATGCGTTAGGGTTGCGCCCTGATGTCCAGCCAAAAGCAAAGCAATTGAACCAATTCCTGCTAAAGCCTCAGAGAATCCTTTTTTACCCCTAATTTTATGGCGAAAAGCATACCATCCAAAAGCGAAAAGAGAGACGAAAATGCCGCTCCATTGGTGCCAGAACACGATGTTTTCCGCATAGCCACCTTCTTTGGATAGGAATATGCCCATCAAAGCAGCCACAGCCCCAGTCACAGCGGCAGACAATAACAGTGCATCACCTATTAGTTGAATCTGCGGAATACTGCTCTTTTTTATAGCCGTTTCCCAAATTGTCGCCAGGAGCAACAAAACAATAGGGAAATGTAATACCAAAGGATGCATCCGCCCGGCAACTTGCAAAAAGGAAGGCACCTGCATATTCGTCCCAAATAGGGCCAAAAACAGCAAGAGGCTATTCAGGGCAAAGCAAAGGTTGTAAAAGATGGCTGTCCAATCTATCCTGATCATTTTGTACTTCAATAAAGTTTTACCTCATCCATAAATAACCAGGCCGCATTTCCTTTGCCTGGATGCCATTCTGGTAATGATGCTACTGGATAAATTTTTAGGATGATTTGAGTTGTTTTTGGGCACTTTTCGAGATCAAGAAAGATCGCCCGGCATTGATCCTTTTCTGCTTTTTTGGAAGTTTCGAATGATTGTTGTCCCAATAATACCCATTCATTCGAACCATTTTTAGCCCCATAAACCTCTGCTTTTTGAGGTAAAAAGATCCATGCGCCCTGGTTTTGAAGCACATGAAGCATGACCTGCTTAGCTTTTTGAGGTTTTGTCAAAGTTATCATCAATAACACGGTATCCGCTTGAAAGCCCATCCAGGTATTGCTGCTGAGGCTTTTATTGCCTCCTTTTCCATCGATTAATGCTGTTTTTCCGGAGCCTGGATAGCGTTCATGGGCTAGGGTAGTGCTGATACTTTCAATAGCCAAGCCTTGCTTATAAAATGTTGCTGCCACAACTTCTGAAGGCAAAAAATCAATTCCAAACACCCTGGCTTTCAGGGTAGTATGGTTCTTTTTTATTCGAATGGGTTTTGTGTACACCGGGTCACGCTCGCTTGGCTCTTGTCCATTGACGGTATAATGAATTTTAGTATCTGCTTGAGCAAATTCCAGTTTTACAGTCGCAGCTTTTTCAAAAAACACCGATTCATACTGCAGATAGGGTGGGGCGAGTTGAAAGACATTTTGAGCTTGGCTGAAAGGCAAAACAAAGAAAAACAAGGCGTATTTCAGTAGCAAATGTTTCATCCCACAGGCTCTAATTTGTAGGGATATGTTTTTCCCGAATTCCATTGTGCCACATACAGGTTTTCGTCGTCGTCTATACAAACATCGTGGGGATACTGAAATGCCTTTATCGTTTGATACATCTCATTGATGATCATTCCATTGTACGTTGGCTCAGACCCGGCTAGATTAGACACAACTCGATTGTGCTTGTCTAAAATGGACACAAAACCAGATTGCTCCCATGGTCGGCTGTTGGATTGCAAGACTGCGGTGTACAGATAATCTCCTTTGATGACCGGGCGACACACCCATGCGCCAGGCAAATCGATGGTTTCAAGATAATTCCCCTCTAGATCGTACTTTTTGAAAGCATTC
>JBJXFD010000644.1:0-9176 GCA_046153985.1 Saprospiraceae bacterium | reverse complement strand
CATGTTGATTATGGTCTATATGGATCCTTTTCAAAAGTATTAACGAGCGACACTTATGATTTTCGATTTGAGTTTGTCAAAATATCTGGGACAAGAGTTTCTTCCAAATTCGTCTCGCCGATAATTAGGTTTACCGAACAGGAATTATCAAATTCTTTTGATTTTGAACAAAAAACACGAGCAGAACTGTCTAAATATTCGTTTATAGAAGGTGTGGGCATAATTGGTTCGGCTGAATATAAAAATATCCAGAAACAACTCAACGAAAAAGAAGGGCAGATTAATGAACTTAGAAAAATGCTTGTTGACCAGAAATCTAAAGATGATAGTATAGATTTAGCCAAGCATACAATTCCTGATTTTTATGGAAGGTTAATAGCACGAAACGATTCGATAATAGTACAAATAAAATCGATTTCCGATATACCCTTTAAATATAGCTTTAGAATTACTAATGATACTGGGCTTTATATTCTTGGGCCAGTAGAAATGGTTTTTGAAAGGCCAATTTTTTTTCCTTCCGGCATAAAAAAATGGACAGATATTAGAACGTATTCCTTTCTTCAATTTCATGACATAGAGACCTCTAAACCTTTTAGTTTACTTTTTATGGTTCAGAACGAATCTATATATTTTGAGGAAACGGGAGATAAGAACTTAAGAAGAGGTTTCAAAGCAACTTACCTGTGTGATTTTAGTAAAAAATCATTACATCTTATCACTGAATGAAATTTCAGTTGCGCAACGGAGGCAAGCTGTATGCCCAATATTACCTTGGCTATGTTAACACGCTCAACATTCCGCTGGCGATGCTGATTGAACAGGCAGACGGCAAAGCTTTGAATACACACATCCAAGCGCATCCCTGATTTAGTCCCCAATGATCTCAATCAACGCTGCACCATTGCCATCGGCTCTCCGATTATGGTGGATGAATTGAAGAATTTTATTGAGAAGTATTCGGCGTTGCCGTTGTAAGGAGGGGGATAATTCGAATATTTTTTTGAAGACATATGCAGGCCTATGTTTAACCCCGGTGAAAATATAACTAGAGTTAGTGTTTCACTGGGTTAATATTAAAATTGAAAATGCCAGCGCAACCCAAAGTCCCGCTGGCATTTTCAATTATTACCCGGTTGAAAATCAATCCTCTAACACCACCGCCGATTCAATCACAATAGCTTCTTTTGGCACGTCATCATGTCCGCCAAAGCGACCGGTTGGGACAATCTTCATCGCATCTACAACCTCCATGCCGTCGACGACTTCCCCAAAAACGCAGTAGCCCCAACCGTGCATGTTTTCGCCACTGTGGTTTAGAAACGCATTGTCCTTGACATTGATAAAAAACTGCGCGGTTGCAGAATGAGGGTCACCAGTGCGGGCCATTGCAATGGTGTATTTTAAGTTTTCCAGGCCATTGTTGGCTTCATTTTTAATGGGCGTTCCGCTGGGTTTGGAGTTCATAGCAGCATCCATACCTCCGCCCTGGACCATAAAATCATTGATCACACGGTGAAAGATAGTGCCGTTGTAATGGCCGGCGTTGACGTATTTTACAAAATTCTCCACCGTAAGTGGCGCTTTTTCGGGATTCAGGGAAAGGGTGATTACACCCATTGAAGTGGTCAGTTGAACCTTCATTTTTGGTTGATATTTGTTAGAATGGACGTTGTGATTTTGGGCGGCAAATGTAGCGACAACTCAAACAACTACCCTTCAATAGTTTTAGGAACGCAGTTAGAATAAAGGTACTTTTTATGGATAGGTGTTTCAACCTGCAGTAGGCAGGATTTGCTTTTCACAGAAAGGTTTCCCGAAAAACAATAAAATTGCAGCCGATTTGCCTTTCCAGGATGGAAACCCTACGAGCTTGTGCAGAAACGTGTGGCACACCTTGATTATCTGTTATTTCATCGTTACTAAATCAAAAATCAATCTTAATATGAAACAAATCCTCCCGCTTTGCATCGTTTTATTCCTGTTTGCCCTGCAAACACAGGCACAAACACCAGAAGAAAAACTCAAAGTCCTGAACATCGAACTCCCGGCGGTCAAAGCGCCCATTGCCAATTACGTCCACGTCGTCAGGTCAGGCAATTTGCTGTATTTGTCCGGAAAAGGGCCAAACGATGCGAACGGTAATTCGATAACAGGCAAAGTAGGCAGGGATTTAACCATAGAACAAGGTCAAAAAGCAGCCCGTTCGGTGGCCATTGCCCAGATAGCGGTGCTAAAAAATGAACTGGGCGATTTGAGCCGTGTCAAGCGCATCGTGAAAGTATTGGGCATGGTGCAATGCGAGGATACCTTCACCGAGCAGCCCAAAGTAATGAATGGTTTTTCAGATTTAATGGTTGAGGTCTTTGGAGAAAAAGGTAAACATGCCCGCTCGGCAGTGGGGATGTCTGCTTTGCCCGGAAATATTGCCGTTGAGGTAGAGCTGATTGTGGAAGTGGAACCGGATGGCATAACCAGCCAGCCTGTAAAAACAGCAGCTGACTTACAGCGAATAGAGGAATTAGACAGAACCTATTGGGCAGAGATATCCAGAACGGTAAAGGAAGGTGATTTTGAAGGCTACAAGGCCACTTGCCACGAAAATGCCGTGCTGGTGGTTACTGCCGGAAAAAACAAACGTACAGAGCCCATGACCGTTGCGCTCGCCCGTTGGAAGCAGGGATTTCTAGACACCAAACAAGGAAAGCAAATGGATAATGTCTCGTTTCGCTTTTCACAAAGAATCGGCAGCGAAACCTCGGCACATGAAACCGGTATTTTCTATTTCAGATCCCATGATGCCACAGGCAAGCTCCTTTCAGAGGCATATATCCATTTTGAAGAATTGTTGGTAAAGCAAGGTGACAAGTGGTTATGCATGATGGAATTCCAAAAATCTGTTACTACCAAAGAAGCGTGGGATGCTTTGAATTAAGCATCGGTATGTACAAATCTTTCATTTACCCACTAATCATGTTTTTTTGACAGGCTGGACAGGATTTAACAGGATGGAGTCGGCTTCGCCGACCCCGCAGAAGGCCATTTGTAGCAGATTATCGGCAAAATAAATTGAAGGAGCAAGTCGGCGAAGCCGACGTATCCTCTCCTCTCCATCCTGTTAAATCCTGTCCATCCTGTCAAAAAAATGTCGCTTTACGGGTAAGAAAAGATGTATACATACCGTAAGTCAAAAGACCCGAGCGCACCGGAAAGCCTTTGTATTTTGCTTAATCCTTATCAATATCTAAGTCACCCGCACTCAAAACTTTTCTACCCATGAAAAAAATCAACAAAGCAGATATACGACAGGAAGTGTTCGACCTCTACGACGACTATGCCCACAACCGGCTGGATCGAAGGGATTTTATGGAAAAATTAGCGACATTCGCGGTAGGCAGCCTGACGGTACCCGCACTTCTTGGTTTTATCATGCCCGACTACCAAGGAACGCTTCAGACAGAACACAGTGACCCGCGACTTAACTCGGAATACGTGGACTATGATTCCCCCAAAGGCGGTGGTAAAATCAAAGCCCTGCTTTCCCGTCCCAAGGGCAACACGGGGAAACTACCCGGCATCATTGTGGTGCATGAGAACAGGGGCCTCAACCCGCACATAGAAGACGTGGCCCGCCGGGCAGCTCTGGAGGGCTTTATTTCCATTGGTCCGGATGCCCTGACTCCCCTGGGTGGTTATCCCGGCACCGACGACGCAGGCCGTGAACTACAGGCCAAAAGGGATAAGGAGGAAATGTTGCAGGATTTTATTGCCGCTTTTGAGTACCTGAAAAACCATCCCGAATGCAACGGCAAAGTAGGCGTGGTTGGTTTTTGCTTTGGCGGCTGGATCTCCAATATGATGGCTGTGCGGGTACCCGATCTGATGGCAGCCGTACCTTTCTATGGCGGACAGGCCCCTGTTGAAGAAGTCCCCAACATCAAAGCTGCGCTGCTCCTGCACTTTGCCGGACTCGATAAACGTGTCAATGATGGCTGGCCGGCCTACGTTACCGCCCTGCAGACAAACGACAAAGAATACAGCGCTCACCTTTATCCGGGTGTTAACCACGGTTTCCACAACGATTCCACGCCCCGCTATGATTTTGAAGCCGCCCGATTGGCCTGGCAACGGACGATGGCTTTTTTCAGGGAGAAGTTGAAGTAGGGTGAGTTGGTAGTGGAATTCCCGCCGAACTTTCATCCCATGACTTCCTGTTCCTGCCCTTTCTAGTTGCCCTTGAATTGGCGCTGAAAGCACAGATCTACATACCGTGTTGCAGGAAAGATTTCCCCTTCGGAAGGGTTAGGCAGGGCAACCAGAGGCTGGGAAATGGCTTCCAGGGCTGCTTCCAAATATACAAACCCATAAAGTTGGAAGCTTGGCATATTTTTGAAAATATCAACAGCTACAAAGATGAACTTCAATCACTCATCAACTTCAACTTTCAGCAACTCAGCAAACCTGTGCTCGCGCTATAGTCGTTCAAAACCACTCTGCTTTGGCTATAACACCTGGTCTTTTATTGCTGAACAATACATTTTAATTAATTTTGCTATTCTTCCGCATGCTCCCCCATTCGTAAATCTATATAACAACATTACAATGCGAAAAAATTTAATACTGATCCTGGCGTACATCTTTTTACCGGCCTTAGCTGATGTGAACGCTCAATCAATCTCTGGTGCCTTGCTGCCTCAGGTACCCAGCACTAGTACGGTGGAAACCTTAGAAAAGGATGTCGCCGCCAAGTCCCGACAGCTGGAAGCGGCGGAATTGCAATTTGAGCAGACGCAACTGAATCTTAATCAAAGTAGGCTGCTGCAATTGGGGCTGCCCAAATTAAGCTCCGATTCCGACGACGCTGATCTCCAGAAACGCGCTTATCCCGGATACATCGTCGGCTTTTCACGCAACCACGGCCAATCGCAATGGTCGACCCATATTATCAATAGTTCTATTTTTCAAGTATGCAACGAAAGGGAGGAGTCTTTTTTTGAGGACCTGAGTTTAACAGGTGCGCCACTGCTGGAAAACTACGTCAGTTCCGGTTTCCAACGTGGGCACATGGCGCCAGCAGCCGATTTTAGGTGGTCTCCCATAGCAAACAAGGCCTCCAATATTTTAAGCAACTGCGCCCCTCAGCCGTCAGAAATGAATGAAGGTCTTTGGGCGAAATTGGAAATCGGTATCAGAAATTATCTGGAAGTTCGGCCCGACGTCGAAGCTTTGATGGTTGTCACTGGTCCGGTACTAAAACCTTCGCTGAGCAAACTGAACGGCCGGAAGCCGGGCAATGTCTCCATCCCCGATCGCTTTTTCAAGGTTGTACTGAATCGTCAAGATCAACAGGGATTTGCTTTTTTGATGGAAACCAATGCACCCGACAAAACGAGTAAAGGCGACATTGAAGCCGAGTTGCGCAAGCGCATGATGTCTATAGATTCCTTGGAAAAACTGCTTCAGATAGATTTTTTCACCAGGCTGTCTTCCGATCAGGAAAAAACTATCGAAGCGGTGTTAAGTGCGGAAGATTTTTTCTCCCTGCCCGGCGTCCCACCCTTTGCCAACTTAAGCAAGCTGGTCGACGGCGCCATGAATACCGCCATGCTCACCAGTCAAAACCTCAAAGACTGCAAATCGGTTATCGGTACTGTGATTGATGTATCAGTCGGCTCCGGGGGAGGCGTAATACTTTTTTTAGACAATCCGTTGCCCAAAAACCGCGTACAAATTCATATCACCCGCAGTGACGCAAAAAAATTCAGCAACCCCTCTTTAGAAGCCCTTGAGGGTAAGGTAGTACAAGTGCAGGGCAATCCTTTTGAAAGCGGAGGCAGGTTTAGAATAAATTTAAAGATACCAAGTAAGCTGTCAATTATACCATGATGGTGTAATTGACACCTGAATTCATTTTTGTGCTGTCCGCCACGCCGGCCTCCAAAGTATGATTCGCTTTGGGGGGCGTTTTCGGGGGTTCACAGAACTCACACTTGTCGAAACCAAAAGTCCATAGAAAGTGGAATTCTGAAAGATCTTTGAAATAGGGTCTGCCTCATGCAGACTTAGACCGTTTCAAGGAAATCCATTTTAACATTGAATATATTCAAAAGTTAGTGCCATATTGTCGGTCATTTTTTAGGCTGAACGGGGACAAAAACCCACCGATTTGAAAATGTCCAATAAAACAAATCATCAATTTTAGACGATGAAACCTACTATCAAAAATCACTTCCAGTTTCTTTTCCTCCTCAGTTTTTTACTCGCTTTCACCGCTTGCAAGCAAGCCCCCGGCGACAAAGCGAAGGAAGCTAGCAATCCCTCCACTCCAACTACAGCTACCTCCCTGCCGCTGACCATGGAGCAAACCAACGACGGCAAATGGGTCATCCTGGATAGTCAAAAAAAACCTGTTTATGAGGTCTTCATTTACGACAACGGCCCCGATTACGAAGCGGATGGGCTGATACGGATCATAAAAAACGGCAAAATCGGTTATGCCGATGCCAAGACCTTCGTCATCGTCATCGAGCCTCAGTTCGACTGCGCTTTTCCTTTTGAAAACGGCAAAGCGAAAGTCAGCAACCAATGCAAAACGGTCAAAGATGGCGAATATAGCGTATGGGAGAGCGAAGCTTGGCAGTATGTGGACAAACAAGGGAAGTTTTAGCCATTGATTTTAAGGATGACCGCTAGTAAATACCTATTCCTACTGCGGCATCGTGTTTCAAGTGAGCGGCGAATATTACGTATTCGAAGCAGTGCAACCAATCAAACCAAAGCTGCCGCTTCAAAAGAAAGCGACAACAGTCAGGCCTTGAAAAACCTGTCATCCGAGGTGGCCGCACTAAAAGCGGCACAAGCTGAAGTGTTGGTAGGTGCTGATCCTTTCCTTGGTGAAATCACCATGTTTGCCGGGAACTTTGCACCCAGAGGTTGGGCTTTTTGTAACGGGCAATTGATGAGGATTTCTGAAAACTCAGCCCTTTTTTCTATTCTGGGCACCACCTATGGCGGCGACGGCATTACAACTTTTGGCTTGCCCGATCTGCGCGGCCGAGTGCCTATGGGCGCAGGTGCCGGGCCTGGACTGTCCAATCGGGAGTTGGGCCTACGATTGGGCGAAGAGAGTACTAGTATTAGTATTGGTGCTCCGACGGCGAATGCTGCTCCGGCCGTAAGCAAGACCCAAGTGGTTAAAGCTGTGTCCGGTGTCACGGCACAGAACGTAAGTACATTGCCCCCGGTAATGGTCGTGAACTACATCATAGCTACCCAGGGAATTTTTCCATCGAGACAATAAGGTCACTGCACCAAATGCTTTTTGGTTTCCGATTTGTTATAGTTTAGTCACTGGCAATACTTCGGTGTTCGATATTCGGTGTTCGGTGTTCGATATTATAAATGTCGAATATCGAACACCGAATATCGAATATCGAAGTTTTAATCACCCCGCCCTCCCGATCCAAACACCGATAATGTATCGCCTTCGTCAGATCCTCGATCCGGATCACCGTTCGCATTGCCAGTTCCGTCACTATTCGTGTGCCCTCCAAGTACAAGTCAATGATATCCAGCAGCAGGCAGGATATCTTGGAGACCTAGCGCTTTGCCACGCCTGGGCCTTCGGAATGCATAATAAAAAGATTCCATTAGAAAGTCACATCCTTTTTTGACCTATATCATCGAGTAGTTGCGCTTCAAACGGTAAATTTGTTCCATGAAAGTTAAATGGCATCATTTTCGTTATTTGTTTACTGAATTGCAGCGACCGCTGGATTTAGATATTACCCACGACGAATTGACTGATTTTGACCAGCGTTTCCGCCTGATATTGCGGAAGCATCTGGTGATATTATGTTGGTGGAGCTTGTTCAATATAGCAGGTGGGATATTGGCTGTGTTTTTTCTGACGGGCATCGCGTATTATTTCTGGATGATGGGCATGATTTGGGGTCTGATCAATTTCATCATCGTTATGGCCATTCTGGAACACACCTTTTATAGAAAGTTCAGGCGTGGTGCTTTCGAACGGTTTGAAATCCAAAGGCATGTAGAGAAATTAATGTTTCTGAATATCGGGATAGATAGTGCCTACATATTTGTGGGACTTTTTTTGCGGGAACATAGTTTTGCTTGTGAAGTGGTACATGCCAATCTATGGTTGGGGTTTGGCTGGTCGGTGATCATTCAGGGCCTGTTCCTGCTGATACAGGATATCATTGTATATCGGTTGCACCGAAAAAACTTCAAAAAAGCCCAGCCTTTTTTAGAACAAGGGTTGGTAAAGTAAAGTCACGACTCAAAGTTCATCTCTACCCGCTGGCGCAATGGCTGCAAGCCTTGTGCCCAATATTCACGTCGACTGTGCCGACAACCGAGATTTGATGTCTTGCGCCCTGTTCACCCCGCCCCCTCCTCTCTATCCAAACTCCAATAATGTATCGTCTCCGCCTATCAATCAGGACATTTAATTTCCGATATCCGATTTGTTCGATTTCCGAATAGATTTATGACTTGCCGATCTTCAAGATCTTATTTGGTCGGAGGTTTTTTGTTCATCACTTTTTAATTATTGCATTCAACATTTAGCCCTTATTTCGGTGTTCGGTGTTCGATATTCGGTGTTCGGTGTTCGATATTTAACGTCGAAGCATTCCTGACTCTCATGGCAAAATATTGTTTTTCGCCGTCTGAATACTTTTTACAAAAATCGAAACCAATTCAGTATTCTCGTTCAACAAAGGTTCAAGTCGTGGTTCTTTGAAGTACCCCTTACGCTGAATGATTTTAAGGCACACAAAAGTTTCACGAAGCTCTTTGAGGCAAATTTTCATTTTATGCACGAAATCGGCCTTCGATTCAGCAGATTGAGCCTCTGCGTAGTTTAATGCAGGAGAAGTTCCAGAACGTACAATTTGGCCACCAAGGGTTTTGCTGGCCATCGAACTAGGCAATGCTTCTGCCGTATCAATGATGCGCACGGCAAATTCGATCAACCGATCTTCAAGGTCATATTTGGTTGGAGGTTTTTTATTCATAACTTTTTAATTATTGCATTTGACATTTTGCCTTATTTCGGTGTTCGGTGTTCGGTGTTCGATATTCAGTGTTCGGTGTTCGAAATTTTAATGTCGAATATCGAACACCGAACTCCGAATATCGAACAACTAAATGGA
>JBJXFD010000631.1:0-46642 GCA_046153985.1 Saprospiraceae bacterium | reverse complement strand
CGTAACAACGGTTGCCACAACATAACAAAATTGCGGTGCGATGCACCTTACCACCCTTGATTCCCGTGATCTACAAAGATTATTGGTGCGATGCACCTCAACCCAAAATTTGGGATGACTCATGTTTTTACTTGAAAAGGGATCGCTATGAGCCACTATGTATTTCGATTATTTCCTGTTTTATTGCTACTTACAGCTTGTGGGGAGTCCTCATCTCCTTCCGGATATTCAACAAATACATCCGTTCTTTTTGAAAAATTATCCCCGGGCCAAACCGGCATTGACTTTATCAACAAAGTAGAAGACGGCGAGGTGTTCAATGTGCTCACCTACCGCAATTTTTACAACGGCGGAGGGGTAGCTATCGGCGATGTCAATAACGACGGATTGCCTGATATTTACCTGACCGCCAACCTGCAATCCAACAAGCTTTACCTGAACAAAGGCAACTGGAAGTTTGAAGATATTACCGAAGCCGCAGGAGTAGGCGGTACCAAAAGCTGGAGTACAGGCGTAGCGATGGCAGATGTTAATGGTGATGGCTGGCTCGATATTTACGTGTGTAATTCCGGCGATATCGCAGGCGATAACAAAGAAAATGAGCTTTTTATCAACACAACGCCCCAAACTGGCGGGAAAGGCGGGGTAACCTTTTCTGAACAGGCAAAGACGTACAACCTCAACGATGAAGGATATTCCACCCACGCTTCCTTTTTTGATTATGATATGGATGGCGACCTGGATTGCTACATCCTCAACAACTCCTACAAAGACCCAAAAAAAATAGACGCATTCAAAAGTACGCGCTTGCAAAAAGATCCGTATGGCGGTGATAAACTTTTCAGAAATGACGGCGCGACCTTTACTAATGTGACAGACGAAGTGGGCATTTACAACAGCGCAATTGGCTTTGGCCTCGGCGTTTCTGTTTCCGACCTGAATGGCGATATGCGGCCCGACATTTACATCAGCAATGACTTTTGGGAGCGGGATTATTTATACCTGAATCAAGGAAAATCTGTTTCAACAGGCAAAACGACCTTCTCAGAAGAATTGACCCAAAGGGTAAGCCTCTCTTCTGTCTCCAGCATGGGCGCCGACGTCGCCGACCTCAACAACGACGGCGCCTGCGACGTGTACAGTACCGACATGCTTCCTGCCGACAATTACCGGCTAAAAACCACCACTGCTTTCGATCCTTACCACCTCGAAGATTTTAAATACCGGGCAGATTACCATTATCAGATTTTGCAAAACTGTCTGCAGCTCAACGACGGCAATGCCCAGTTTCAGGAGATTTCTAACCTTTCCGGCGTGTCCGCAACAGATTGGAGCTGGGGGGCTTTGATCTTAGATTTCGACAACAACGGTTGGAAAGATATTTACGTTTGTAACGCCATTTACCATGAAATCATGTACCTCGACTTCACCAATTTCATCAACGACAAAGAAGAAGTGAAAAAAGTGGTGATGGAAAAAGGTAAATTCGACTGGCGGGATTTCGCAAAGTATATGAAATCAAACCCGCTTCCGAATTATGCCTTTGTGAACCAATTAGGGGGCCCAAATCAAAATTCTGCCCTGCCGATTTTTGAAAACCAGGCCAAAGCGCTTGGGCTTGGAGAACCAGGCTTTTCCAATGGCGCAGCTTATGGCGACCTCGATGGCGACGGCGACCTCGATTTGGTGGTCAACAATGTGAACATGCCGTGTTTTGTTTACCAGAACAAAACGAATGATCAAACAGAAAATCACTATCTCAAAATAAAATTTGAAGGGGAAGGCCCAAACCGGCTTGGCGTTGGCGCTCATGTAAAAATCGCAAGCGGAACCCAAACCCAGGTATTGCAGCATTTTCCTCAGCGCGGGTTTCAAAGCAGTTCGGAACCCGGGCTGCTATTTGGGCTTGGTCAGGCAAAACAAATTGAAAAATTGGAAGTCATCTGGCCTGACCTCCGCATGCAAGTGCTCGAAAATGTGCCGGCAGACCAAACACTGGTCCTAAAACAAGTGGATGCAACTGCAACATTTGTTCCGGAAGCAACCAAGCAGACGCCCCTTTTTCAGGAAGCCTCCAAAACTGTTCTTCAAGGCAATACCCGCCATCGCGAAAACCGCTTTAGCGACTTCGATGTCGAGGTGCTTTTACCGCGCATGCTTTCCACGGACAGCCCAAAAATCATTCGTGGCGATCTGAACGGAGACGGGTTGGAAGATTTTGTGCTAACAGGCGCGGCTGGCGACGCCGATAAAATGTTCCTTCAAAAAAACGGCGGGTGGCGAGAAGTCAAAGACTGGCAGCCGGCAGCCGATCAGGAACTGGAAACGACCTGCGGTGTGATCTTTGATGCCGATGGCGACGGCGACCAGGATCTATTGCTTGGCGCAGGCGGCAACGAATTCTACCGGGGTATCGAACATTTTCGGTTGCGCTATTATGAAAATCAGGGCAAAGGCATTTTTAAAAATATACCTGCAAAAGTACCCCCTGCAAAAGGCATGATTTCCTGCATCGTACCCGGCGACATAGACAACGATGGTGACCTCGATCTTTTTCTGGCTGGAAGAGCAGTGCCGGGTAATTATGGTTTAATGCCCCGCAGTTTTATGTTGCTGAACGAAGGAGCAGGACAATGGCGGGACGTGACCACTGAAATCCTTGGGAATTTGGGCATGGTGACCGACGCCGTTTTTTCGGATACAGACAAGGACGGCGACCAGGACCTGATGATAATCGGAGACTGGCTGCCGGTGATGCACCTTGAAAACCGCGGCGGTCAATTTGATTTTTCAAAGAAACAAACACAAAGCCCTTTCAGCGGCTGGTGGACCTGCATTGAACCTGCCGACCTGGATGGTGACGGCGATCTTGATTTTGTATTGGGCAACTGGGGACTGAATACCAAGTTTAAAGCGTCCAACCAAAAGCCAGTTACCATGTTCGTCAAGGATTTTGATGGAAACGAAAAATCCGAGTTTGTCATCAATTGGTATGCCCCGTTAGATGACAAACCCTACCCTTTTGCAGGAAAACTGGACATGACTCAACAAGTGCCTTCTTTAAAAAAGAAAGCGCTGAAATTTGAAGATTATTCCCATTTTACTTACGAAACTTTATTCACCGAGGCACAACGCAAAGGTGCAATTCCACACAAAATCAACTGGTTGCAAAGTGCGGTACTCTGGAATTTAGACGGTGCTTTCCTGCTGGAAGCGCTGCCAATAGAAGCGCAGGTTGCTCCGGTTTTTGGAATTGCTGTGGAAGATTTTGACGGGGATGGCACGCAGGACATTTGGCTGGGCGGTAATTTTTATGGCCTCAAACCTGAAGTTGGAAGGCATGATTCCAGCCGTGGTGTTTTTCTGAAAGGGAATAAAAATAAAACCTATAAATACCTGACGCCCGCAGAATCTGGGATTTTCGTAAAAGGCGAAGTGCGGGATGCGGCTGTTTTTAAAATGAAAAACGAATTGGGCATTTTGATTTCAAGGAATGACACCGAGGCCTTGTTTTACAAAGTGAAGCGCCCGAATTTTTAACCAAGGAGGATAGACTAAAGCCCGCGAAATAAGGGGCGTGCCTTGTTTCGCGAGCTTCAGTCCGCCTTATCCTCAAAAGGAATTTTCATCGAAATGATCTCACTCAAACATGAGCAGTAAGTACTTTTTTCTATACGGGCCAATTTTTGCACTGTTTTTTTGCGCTTGTGCAAAAAAGCCCCCTACCCTTTTTGAGCAACTTCGGCCGGACGAAACCGGCATTCATTTCTCCAATCAAATCGTAGAAGACGACACTTTTAATGTCCTCGCTTTCGAATATGTCTACAACGGCGGTGGCGTAGGGATTGGCGATTTTAACAAGGACGGGCTGCAGGATGTGTTTTTTACAGGAAATATGCGCGGTAACAAGCTTTACCTGAACCGCGGAGATTTCCAGTTTGAAGATATAACAGAAGTAACAGGCGTTGCCGCAACAAACCGCTGGAATTCCGGGGTTGCCGTCGTGGACATCAACAACGATGGCTGGCTCGACCTTTACGTTTGTGCAACGACTTACGAGCCTGGCAGCCGTCGTGCCAATTCCCTCTTCATCAACAACGGAAACCAAACATCCGGAACTGGCGGGACCGTTGCCTTTACAGAAATGGCCGCAGCCTATGGCATCGCAGATACCTCCCATACCACCAATGCGGCTTTTTTTGATTATGACAATGACGGAGACCTTGACCTTTACCTCTTAGTCAACCAAATGGACAAAGGCGCCGTGCCCAATAACTACCGCAAAAAAATAGTGGATGGCACTTCTCGCCGGACCGATAAGCTTTTCCGGAATGATTTTGATGAAAAGTTGGGACACGCAGTATTTACTGACATCTCTGAAGAAGCGGGCATTACCATCGAAGGGTTTGGGTTGGGCGTCAATATCTGCGACATCAACCGCGACGGATGGAAAGACATTTACGTCACCAACGATTACCTCTCAAACGACCTGTTCTGGATCAACAGCCCAATGCCTGGTGAAGGGGCAACCGGACGGCGTTTTGTAGACAAAGCGGCCAGCTATCTGAAACACACCTGCTATTCTGCAATGGGGAATGATGTCGCAGACCTCAACAGCGACGGGCTTGCCGATATCGTCGCTTTGGATATGCAACCGGAAGATAATTTCAGGCGAAAAACCATGTTGCCCCCAAACAACTATACGGCCTATTTCAACAACGACCGCTTCGGCTACCAATACCAATACATCAGAAATACACTTCAACTCAACCAGGGCATACGCCCCGATAACGGGGAACCTCTGTTCAGCGAAATTTCCATGTTCTCCGGTATTTCTTCAACCGACTGGAGTTGGACGCCGTTGATTGCTGATTTTGACCACAATGGCTACCGGGACATCATTGTCACCAACGGCTTCCCGAATGATGTAACTGACCGCGATTATATTGATTACAACAACGACAAAGGCAGTTTTTTGGATAAGAAACAGCTTTTGGAAAAGATACCTTCTGTTAAAATCCGGAACTACGCTTTTCAGAATGTGACGGCAAATCCATCAGATATTTCTAATCCCAGTCCCCAAATACCGGTTTTTAATAACGTTACGGAAGCCTGGGGAATCACCCAAAACAGTTTTTCCAATGGGGCAGCTTACGCAGACCTCGACAACGATGGCGATTTGGATTATGTCGTCAACAACATCAACGACAGTGCCCACATATTCAAAAACAAGCTGATTGAATCAAAGTCCCCCAACTCTAATTGGTTGAAGATCAAATTTAAAGGCAGCGAAAACAACCGAAACGGGCTTGGAGCGATCGTTGAATTGTTTTCCCCAAATGGCAAAAAACAATTTTGGGAAAATACGCCCTACCGGGGCTATCTCTCCTCCGTAGAAACGGGCGCGCATTTTGGGTTAAGTAGCGTTACTCAACTCGACAGCGTGGTCGTCATCTGGCAGGAAGGCAAAACCGAAGTTTTAAAAAACGTCGCTGCAAACCAGATTATAGAAGCAAACATCCAAAATGCTGCCCCCCGTCCACCGTCCCCCCTCAACCGTCCACCGTCAACCGTCTTCACCGACGTCACCGCCCTGCTCAACATCAATTTTATCCACCGCGAAAGCGATTATATAGACTACAACGTCCAGCGCCTGTTGCCACACAAACTATCGCAGTACGGCCCCGGCATGGCAGTTTCGGACGTGAATGGCGACGGCCTTGACGACTTCTACATCGGCGGTTCGCATTTCAACAAAGGCACGTTTTTCATCCAGCAAGCCAACGGCAGTTTTGAAACGCAAGACCTGCTTCCCGGGCCTGACGGCGATGCCAAAACAGAAGAAGAACTCGGTGTGCTTTTTTTTGACGCAGACAAAGACGGCGACGCTGACCTTTACCTTGCCAACGGTGGTTACGAGTTCGAGGCAAGCGATTCAGTTTATCAGGACAAGCTGTTTTTGAACGAAAACGGGAAATTCAGGCAGGCAAAAAACGCATTGCCCCAATTCTTGTGCAGCAGTTCCTGTGTCAAAGCCGCCGATTACGACCGGGACGGCGACCTCGACTTGTTTGTTGGAGGCCGGGTACTGCCCTTCGAGTATCCAACGCCCGTGAGCAGTTATCTCCTCCGCAACGATGGAAAAGGAAATTTTTCAATTGCCAACCAGACCGACGCGCCCGGACTCGACAAAATTGGATTGGTTTGTGACGGCTTGTGGACCGATTTCGACAACGATGGCTGGGTAGACCTCCTCATTGCCGGAGAATGGATGCCCCTGACCTTTTTCCGCAATAAGAATGGCGTATTGGAACCGGGTTCTCAAATTCAGATTCCAAATTCAATGGGCTGGTGGAACAGCCTCACTGCTGCCGACTTTGACCTCGATGGCGATATGGATTACGTGGCCGGCAACCTCGGGTTGAATACGTTGCTGCGTTCCTCCGAAAAGCGTTTAATCGGCCTCTACTTCGCTGATTATGATGACAATAAAGGGTTAGATCCATTTTTGTCTGCTTTTTTTCCGGATAAAAAGGGGCAACTAACAGAGTTTCCTTTTTTCGTGCGGGGCGACATGGATATGCAATTGCCAAAGCTCAAAGGATTGTTTCCCCGGCATTACATGTACGGCGAAGCAACGATTCAGGATGTTGTGGAACGCTTTCCTAAGGTAAAGCCCACTGTTTACAGAGCCAATCAGCTAAAAACCTGCTACGTCGAAAACCTGGGTGGCAATAAATTTACCCTGCATGAACTCCCCTTACAGGTTCAGCTCGCGCCAGTCTATGGCATGATTTCAGGGGGGGATTTCAACGGCGACGCACTCCCCGACCTGCTTTTGTGTGGCAATGACTATGGAACTGAAGTGGGGATGGGCCGCTACGACGCCCTGAATGGCTTGCTCTTAGCCGGAAACGGTAAAGGCGGGTTTACTCCGCTTACCATGCAGGAAAGCGGTATTTGCATCCCTGGCGACGCAAAGAGCTTAGTAGACCTGCAAAGCGCCGACGGGAATATGCTGGTTGCCGCCGGACAAAATCGTGGGCCTTTGAAAGTTTTTAAGAAAAATACCCCAAAAGGGAAATACGTATCCCTGAATGCGCTTGACTGCGCTGGAACGGTTCGCTTAGCGGATGGACGGACGTATCGGGTAGAGCTGCCTTATGGACATAGTTTTTTGTCGCAATCGGCCCGGCGGCTGTCGTTGCCGGAACAGGCAAAATCCCTTGAAATAACAGACTATCAAGGCAAGAAACGAATGGTTGAATTTGAATAATATGACAAAATACTGGATCCTGCTTGTGATGGCGGTTGTGATGTTGAGTTGCCGAAATCAGGAAAAAAACAACTCCTGGGTAGCTGTTTATAAAGGGTTTGGCACAAACTCGTCTCCCCGATTAGCGGATCTGACCGGGGATGGAGTGCTGGACGTTGTGATCGGTGCAGGCAAAAACGAATGGGTGGCATCTGACTCAGCGGTTATTGCCTTAGATGGCCAAACCGGAAACTTGCTCTGGCAAGTTGGCGCACCGAACCAGGTGGTGGGTTCTGCCCTTTTTCTTGAAGTGACCGGGGATGGCATTCCGGATGTGTTCATCGGTGGGAGGAGTGCCTTTATGGTAGGCATTGACGGGCGTTCCGGAAAACTGCTTTGGAAATATGAACCTCAGGAAAAAGCAGCAGGCGCGCTGAAATTTGCACACTACTGCTTTTTTAGTCCGCAGGTAATCCCTGACCAAACTGGCGACGGCATTCCTGATTTGTTGGCGGCGAATGGAGGAAACCCACAGGCATTCCCGAACACGAGTCAGTTTCGCGACCCCGGGGTTTTAATGGTCATCAACAGCAAAACCGGTGAAATCATTGCAGCAGCAGCCATGCCAGACGGCAGAGAGACCTACATGTCTCCAGTTGTTCATGACTTTGACAACAACAACAAACTGGAGGTTGTAATTGGCACCGGAGGGGAAACGATCGGTGGAAACTTGTACCGCTGCTTACTGGCTGATGTTTTGAAAGGAGACATCTCCGGGGCAAAAGCATTGAACTATACCGGTGGCCATGGATTTATTGCGCCGCCAGTGTTGGCAGACATAACCGGCGACGGCGCCTTAGACATTGTTGCCAATAATCAGGGTGGCATCCTGTTCGCATTCGACGGGCGCACGGACAGTCTCGTTTGGCAAGTTGAGGTTAAAGGGACGGAAGCAAGCAGCAGTCTGGCGGTCGGGTACTTTAATGACGACGATGTCCCTGATTTTTTTGGACAATATGCGGTTGGGGTCTGGCCTGAAAACAAAGGCGCCCGCCAGTTGGCTATAGACGGCAGGAATGGCCATATTTTAAAAGAATACGCGCTGGGGTGTACCGGTTTTTTTTCGCCGGTCGCCTGGGATTTTGACGATGACGGGTTTGACGAAGTTTTGATGAGCGTAAACGATTATCCCTGTTCAGGCATTTTCGTGACCGACATCGAGCACAGTCTGGTGATTTTTGATTTACAAGAGAAAAATGTTCGTCCTTTCAGCGAGCGAAAAAGTGTAAAAAACCTGTCATCAACGCCCTGGTTGGGCGATATGGACGAAGATGGTTTCCTTGACGTGGTATATTGCGTTCAGGCGAATACCTCAAAAATTATGGAATTCTACGGAATGGCCTTGCTGCGTCATGAATCCCAACGCCGCATAGCTGCTCCACCCCGGTGGGGCGCCTATATGGGCACCGCCGGAGATGGAATTTTTCGAAAGAAGAATGGGACAAGCGATTAAAACTTGTTCAAAACTATAGCCCCGGCCTATATCAATTAAACGGACGACAAAATGTATTTACTCGGCTACGACATTGGTTCCTCCTCCATAAAAGCGGCATTGGTCAGCATAGAAACTGGCGAAAAAATTGCCGTTGTGCAATCGCCTGCTAAAGAGATGGACATCCTATCTCCCAAACCGGGCTGGGCAGAGCAACACCCCGAAACGTGGTGGAATAACGTATGCATTGCCACTAAAAAGCTCTTGCAACAATCAGGAGCAAAACCTTCAGAAATAAAAGGCATTGGCATCGCTTATCAAATGCATGGTTTGGTCTTGGTGGACAAAAATCAGCAGGTGTTGCGGCCTGCTATTATCTGGTGCGACGGCAGAGCAGTAGACATTGGCAACCTGGCTTTTGAGGAAATCGGGCAGGAAAAATGCCTTTCCCATTTGCTCAATTCTCCCGGCAATTTCACGGCTTCCCGTTTAAAATGGGTGCAGCAAAACGAACCGGATGTGTACGAAAAAACACACAAATTCATGCTTCCCGGTGAATACATTGCCATGAAGCTGACCGGCGAAATATTGACAACACCCGGCGGGCTTTCTGAAGGCATATTTTGGGATTTTAAAAAAAATGAGCCTGCTGGGTTCTTATTGGACTATTTTGGTTTTGATCAAAAAATAATCCCTGAGATTACAAATGCTTTTTCCCTGCAAGGCAAGGTAACCCAAAGTGCAGCAGAAGAAACCGGGCTTGCTGAAGGCATCCCGGTAGCCTACCGGGCAGGTGATCAACCCAATAACGCCCTCTCTCTCAATGTCTTGAATCCAGGAGAAATTGCGGCAACCGGGGGCACTTCCGGCGTCGTTTACGGGGTCGTGGACCAGCCGAATTTCGACCAGCAATCAAGGGTAAACGGATTTGTACACGTGAACCACGAAACACAAAATCCCCGCATTGGCATTCTGCTTTGCATCAACGGCGCTGGCATTCAGTACAGTTGGACCCGGCACCAATTGACTTCCGGCGCAGAAACTTATGAAAATATGGAGCAACAGGCTGCGTCGGCGCCGCCCGGTTCGGATGGTTTGCGCATCCTCCCTTTTGGCAATGGCGCCGAAAGGATGCTGGGAAACTTAGACATCGGTTCCAGGATCAACAACCTGCATTTCAATCGCCATACCCGCGCGCATTTCTACCGGGCCACGCTGGAAGGCATCGCTTTTTCCTTTGTTTATGGCATGGGTATTTTGAAAGAAATGGGATTGAACGTGCAAATTATTCGGGTAGGAAACGACAACTTGTTCCAATCCCCCATTTTTTCCAACACCATCTCCAACCTCGTCGGCAGCAGGATTGAAGTGGTGGAAACGACCGGAGCGGTCGGGGCCGCAAAAGCTGCCGGCGTAGCGACTGGGATTTTCAGCTCTGTCAACGAAGCGGCCAAAGGTGGTCGAATTTTGCTTGCATACGAGCCGTCGAACATGAACGGGGTTTATCAAACGGCTTATCAGGCCTGGGAAAAAGACTTAATCCAGGCTCTTTAAAGTGCTACAAATCAAATATTTGCAATATTTATGAGATCTTTCAATTCAACACCAATCACAGTAAGTCTCGGAGATAAAGAATTCTTCAAAGGCATCGGCCGCATCCCGTTTGAGGGGCGCGAATCAGACAACCCGCTCGCTTTCCGCTGGTACGACGAAGGTCGTATGGTTGGCAATAAAACGATGAAGGAACACTTCAAATTTGCGGTTGCGTGGTGGCATACCCTCTGTGGTACGGGGGGCGACCCATTCGGCCCGGGGACCAAAAATTTTCCCTGGCTTGCAAAAAACGACCCGTTCGAACAAGCCAAAGATAAAATGGATGCCGGGTTTGAGTTCATCACCAAATTGGGCCTACCCTACTATTGTTTCCACGACTTCGACCTGATCGCAGAAGGTTCTACGCTGGCGGAAAGTCAAAATAGATTGGAGTACATCACCGACTACGCGCTTGAAAAACAAAAGGCCAGCGGCGTCAAAGTGCTTTGGGGCACGTCAAACCTGTTTTCCAATCCGCGCTACATGAATGGCGCCGCCACCAACCCGGATTTTGCAGTGGTTGCTTATGCTGGCGCGCAAGTGAAAAACGCCTTAGACGCCACCATCAAACTCGGCGGTGAAAACTACGTCTTTTGGGGCGGAAGGGAAGGCTACATGTCGCTCCTCAACACCGACATGAAACGGGAATTGGACCACATGGCTGCTTTCCTGCACGCGGCCAAAGATTACGCCCGGGCAAATGGCTTCAAAGGCAGCTTTTTCATCGAGCCAAAACCCATGGAACCGAGCAAGCACCAATACGATTTCGACGCGGCAACCTGCATTGGCTTCCTGCGCGAATACGGCCTGATGGACGATTTTAAACTGAACTTAGAATTCAACCACGCCACGCTGGCTCAGCACACCATGCAGCACGAAATGCAGGTGGCCGCCAACGCGGGCATGCTCGGCAGCTTGGATGCCAACCGCGGCGACAACCAGAACGGCTGGGACACCGATCAGTTTCCAATTGACGTCTATGAATTGACGGAAGCGATGCTCGTTTTCCTTGAAACCGACGGCCTGCAGGGCGGTGGCATCAATTTCGATGCGAAAACCCGCCGCAATTCCACGGATCTGGAAGATATCTTCTACGCGCACATCGGTGGCATAGATGCATTTGCGCGGGCCTTGTTGGTTGCGCAGGATATGCTTGAAAAATCGGATTATCAAAAACTGCGGCAGGAACGTTATGCTTCGTTCGATACGGGCAGTGGCAAAGATTTTGAATCCGGGAAGCTTGGGTTGGCGGATTTAGCAAAAATTGCAGCCAATCAAGGCGAACCGGAACAGCGGAGTGGGAAGCAGGAGTTGTTTGAGAATATGATTAATCGGTATAGTTGAGGGTTGGGTAAGTGGCGTGTTTAAAATTACGCAGAATCTCACGGAGTAAAACACGGAGTTTTTATGCCTAACTCAGCGAGACTCCGTGTATACTCCGTGAAACTCCGTGTCATCTAATTTCGTGGAGTCTCGCGGAGTTAAAAGGAGTTTCACGGAGTGCGATTACTTCACAGGAAACGCTGTAATCAGAATCAGATATTGAGCGCGATCAAGATGTTTTATTCGACAACAATAGAGCAGGAGGAAAAAGTCCGCTACTTGATTCGGCCTAAAAAGTCAATGAAAATCCCCCACGTACTGACCGAGGCAGAGGTTTCACGGCTGCTGAAGGCTACCGACAACCTAAAACACCAGTGCATTCTAATGCTCATTTACTCCGGTGGTTTGCGGCTGGGTGAGCTGATTCAGTTGCGTTTGGCAGATTTACAACCCGATAATCAGCGGCTTTTTGTCTATGGCGGCAAGGGGAAGAAGGATCGTTGTACGCTCTTATCCTCGCTCGTGCCCAAGCTCCATTACTATCCGCCCGCTTCATTTTAAATGGCGTTGCTCGTTACAGCCTTTGGCTGTACACGGATTAAAGTTGCGGGTTCAGCCCGCCGTCAATAAACCGCTCGTGCCGTAGCTCCATGTCTTTCCAACCGCTTCATTTTAAAATGGCGCTGCTCGTTGCAGCCTTTGGCTGCATACGGATTAAGGCTGCGGGTTCAGCCCGCCGTTAATAATCCATGATTTTTATTCCAAAAATTCTTCTTTCTGCCTATCTTTCAGGGCATAAAACCCGATGAATATGCGTTACAAAATATATTCCGACAGCCTTGCTTTTCTGTAGCCGGGCTGGAGCCCGCAGCTTTACCACGTATGCGACCAGAGGTCGCAACCAGCGAGCGGTTTTAACGGGGTTGAGGTTGGTTGCGAGCAGGGACTGCAAAAACTAAAAAAAACTATTTTTACGACTACAAAAAAAGATAAATTGAAAAGCCCAAAAAAACGGCAGCACCGAACACCGCACCCAAAAATGACGTTTTAAAAGCCTACGCACAAAAAGCCCAACAAAACGGCACATTCGGGGGTGCAACTGTTGTTGGACAACTAAAAAAAAGTGTATTATGAAACCACAAATCTTCTTGGTTCTTTCATCTGTGATGTTGTCAGGATTCCTTTATGGTCAGCGTGACCCGCTTAAATGGCCTTTTGACAAAACATCAATCTGGAACATGCCCATCCACAACAATGCATTGTATACACCTGCCAGCATACCTGAACCTACTTATGGGGTACAGCCTGAACCGGAATTTATTTTTATGGACAAGAATGCGCCATTAACTGATGTAAAAGTATCGGATGTAGGCTGGAGCGGTGGCAACCGTTGTCTTGCAACCGGCCCAACTTTTATGACTGTTCCAATAGCCTCCAGTTTTATATTTGACGCTGGCATCGGTGGAGGAGCTAATGCTCCTGCTGCTTTTCTGATGCCTGACGGGCATACGATTAAGAACACCCAGCCATTTTCCAGGTGTATAGCCGGATCTTATGCTACGGGTTTAGGAGAGTATGAAGATAACGATATTTACACCGATGGCATTGTTGGCGCGCATGGAGGCAGTGGATTATCAACATTAGGAGGTTGTATCCGTTTGGGTGAACTGGTACCGGGAGGCGAAATAAGACATGCTATTAAAATAAACGTAAACAATACCCATTTATATTATAGTGATACTAACCCAGGATTTATGTGGCCTGCCCAAAACGCTGATGGATATGCACAAAATGTTTATTCTGGTACAAATCCAGCAGTATTAATGGGTACATTATTAGCATTGCCTCCTTCAGTCGATATTAATAATATTGGACTGACTACCGAACCAGGTAAAATTCTTGCAAAATGCTTGCAAAATTATGGCGCTTATATAGTTGACGATCCTTATTGGGAAGTAGTTATGTTTGGAATAGAGGTCAGCCCCAATGGCAACGTCGAAGATGAGTTTGTACAGCATTTTGGGTTTAGTATCGAAAGCGATGCATCAACTCCCTGGGCAACAGATATTGCAAAAATTGTAACCAGCCTACATGCAATAACCAATAACGACGCATCAAATGTTGGCGGAGGCCCTACCAACGATCTTGTAAATAGAAGGGCTCCAATTGCACCTGAATTTGACATACAAGTTCCTGTAAAAGAAGTTTCAGTGAGCCCAAATGATTTCAGCCTTTATCCTAATCCAGCAAGTGAATTTATCTTTATAAAAATTAATAGCAACGCCTTAGAAAATACAGTATTAAAAATAATTAATGGCGCCGGGCAGATTAAACATACTATAACCCAATCACTAAATATTGGAGAAAATAACATTAAAATCAGCTTACAAGAAATGAATTTACCTGCTGGAGTATATTTCATCAATGTTAATTCCAATAGTATATCATCAATTAAAAAAATAATTATACACAAGGGGAATTACTGAAATTTAACTTCTAATCAATACGCATACCACCAAAAACCTTTTATCTTTGGCAAAGCAAAAAGATACAAGACAAGACCCGATGATCGTTGAGAAAATTATTTCTGGTGACCTGAAAGCCTTCGAAACGCTTTTCAATGACTATTATGAAAGGCTTGCCTATTTTGCTTTTCAACACCTGGGAGACAAGGACAGCGCCGAAGATGTCGTACAGGAATTGTTTTCAAAACTATGGATGAACAGGCAGCAGTTAACTGTTGAAATATCCATGAATGCTTACTTGTATGGCGCAGTGCGCAACGCCTGCCTAAACCAGCTCAAACACCAGAAAGTAAAAGAAGCCTATTTGTCATCATCCATCCCCCCCATGGAATATGACAATTATATCTCCAATAAAATTGATGCGAATGACCTGGCACAACTCATCCAAAGCTGTATCATAGAATTGCCGCCCGAAAGGCAAAAAATCTTTTTGTTAAGCCGGGAGCAAGGACTGAAGTATAAAGAAATAGCAGAAGAACTGGATATTTCAGTGAAGACCGTGGAGGCTCAAATGGGAAAGGCATTGCGTTTTTTAAGAGAAAGGCTAAAAGAGTATTTAGTTTTGATTGCTTTTTTCATAGCGTTGATAATATGAGCCTGGCACGAGTAAGGGTAGATACGAGTTCGTTTGTCTTACTACCAGCCATCGTCAACGCATAGCGCTTGAAAGCCCTGTCCTTATTGCAGGGAAATTAACTAATTAAGCTTATGGAAAGCTCGAAAAATAACATAGAGGATTCAATTTTAGCAAAGTACCTGGATGGCTCCGCTACGGAGCAGGAAAGTGCTGAGGTGGAATCGTGGATTGCGGATCATCCGGAAAACCAGCAAGTTTTTGACCATTTCAGCCAGATTTGGTTTCAAAGCCAGGCAGTGGGCTTCAATGCTGAAATAAGTTTCGATAAAAAAGCAGCTTTCAGGCAGGTGTTAAACCGAATTGAAAAGGATGCAGGCAGTGGGGTGCAACGTCAAAAGCCAGGCAAATTAATTACCTTCCCTTCTTTTTTTGTCCGTGCGGCCGCTGTTTTAGCCATAGGCATCGGCACCTACTTTGTTGTCCGCAATTTTCTGCCATCAAATTCGGAGGTGCTGTTGACTGCCACAAATGAAAGCATGGAAATTCTATTGCCTGACAGTTCTATCATCAACTTAAATGCTGAAGGGGAAATTAAATACGACGAAAACTTCACAGCAGACCGGAAAATTTCCCTGACTGGAGAAGCCTTTTTTGAGGTAAAAAAACAAAACAATAAATCATTCATTGTTCGGGCCGATGATTTAGAAGTGAAAGTGCTGGGTACCTCATTTTATATTATAGCCTTTGAAAATGACAGCCTGATTGAAGTAGGCGTAAAAACAGGCACGGTTCGGGTGGCACAAATCTCTGGTAAGGAATCCGTCATACTCAAGGCGAACGAAATGGCGGTGTACAATAAAGCCACCCAATCATTCAGCAAGTCTGGGGGATATAGCAATAATAAGTTGTTTTGGAAAACAGCCGTATTAGAATTCAATGAGCAACCGCTATATCAGGTATTGTCCACCCTCGGAGAAGTTTACGACAAGGAGATCGTTTTCCGGCAGTCGGAATTGGAAAATTGTAATTTCACAGGCAGGTTTAAAAATGCCAGCTTAGAGGAGATCCTGGGGCAGTTGCAACTCAGTTTCGATATAAAGGTAACCATGAGCGAGCAGGTAATTATTACCGGTAAAGCCTGTGCAGAATGAAGCTAATTCGATTATTCGGCGCTATTTTCCTGCTGTTTTTTACCTTAAAGGGCAGTGCCCAAAACAGCACCCCGCTATTGGACCGAAATGTATCGCTGGATTTCACCGGCGTGCCCCTTCAGGAAGCGCTTTTTTTGTTGTCAGAAAAGGCGGATTTTAATTTATCATTCAATTCAGGCATTCTTCCGCCCGGGAAATTAATCAGCTACAAATGTGAAAAAAAGAAGCTGTCAGAAATTTTCCCTTCCCTGTTACCCGCAGAGATTGACATCAAAACATCTGGCAACAATGTGATCCTGCTCAAGAAACCTGCCATAAAGCGCAAAAGAAAGGAGTTAACTGTGCGAGGGAAAGTAATTGATGCAGGAAGTGGGCAGCCCATCAACGATGTGACGGTATTGGACGTGTACGGTTCTCAATCCACTTTAACGGACACAACCGGGAATTTTAAACTTCGCCTTACGCATAAGCAACAAGACCTGGTCCTGTCTATCAGCAAAACGGGTTACAAGGATTCCTCTGCGTTATTGATTCCTGAAAGCCAGAACGTACTCTTTTCACTGCACGACACAGAGCGGCGCAAAGAAATTGAACTCAACAAAATAGAGCGCATTCCCATAAAGCCGGTAGAAGCTTATCAATTAAGCAAGCTGGTGGTTCCCGAACTTTTGGTTACGCATACTGAAAACATCAAAGGCTATACAAAAAGGAAATTCCAGCTTTCACTTACACCTGGGACAAGCACCAATTTGAAAATTGCAGGGACGATCAAAAATGAAATCTCTATTAATTTGATCGGGGGCTATAATTACGGAGTAGGAATTTTAGAATTGGGAGGGGCCTTCAACATCAACAGGGCAGATGTAAGTGGATTACAAGTGGCCGGTGCGACCAATCTGGTGGGAGGGGAAATGAACGGATTGCAAATGGCGGGTGCAATCAATGTAACCAAAGGAAAACAAGGCGGCCTGCAAATTGCCGGGGCCTTCAATGTAGCAGGTTCTTTATCCGGCGTCCAATTGTCTCCTGCCTATAATGAAAGCAAATATATGGAAGGGCTACAGCTCAGCTCAGGGCTGAATGTTTGTAAAACCATGAAAGGGGTACAAATAGGGATCGTCAACCGAGCAAAGCAGCAAAATGGCTTCCAGCTTGGCATTGTCAATATAAATGATTCATCTGAGGGCCTTTCTATTGGCCTGCTCAACTTCGTAAAGGGTAAAAAATTCCCCCGCATAGGCTTTGCCTACAAAAAATAATTTTCACGCCCGATAAGGGTAAAGTTCACTAAGGATGTCATAAGGCCATTAACTAAAAAAAGTCTTATGACCATGAAGAAATTATCGTTGCAATTGCTCATTAGCTTACTCATGCTAATGGCAACTGATGTATCGGCTCAGGTGCTAACGCAAACCATCCGGGGAAAAATAGTGGACACCGACTCCAGGTCTCCCATTGAATTTGCCACGGTTATTGTAGTCGGCACAGCGCCACTGTTAGGCGCCACTTCTGACGAGGATGGCTATTTCACAATTGCCGCAGTACCAGTGGGAAGGGCAAGCATCAAAGTAAGCTACTTAGGCTATGAAGAAAAAGTCTTTCCCAATCTGGTGGTCATCTCAGGAAAAGAAACCGTGCTGGACATTGAGCTGAAAGAGTCGATCGAAACACTGGATGAAATAACGGTTTTAGCTAAGCAGCACAAATCCGAGCTCACCAATGAAATGGCCCAGATTTCTGCCAGGAGTTTATCGGTGGAAGAATCCAAAAGGTATGCCGGGGGCATTGGCGACCCTGCCCGCTTAGTGTCTTCCTTTGCCGGTGTAGGCTCTACCGGCGACGGCAATAATGACATCATTGTAAGGGGGAACAATCCGCGGTTTATTCAGTGGAAATTGGAGGGGACTGAAATCCCCAGCCCCAACCATTTCTCCCAGGAAGGTCTGACGGGCGGGCCCATTAGTGCCCTCAATAGCCAAATGCTGGCAAATTCGGAATTCTATACGGGGGCTTTTGCACCTGAATTTGGCAACGCCCTGTCCGGGATTTTTGATATGAGGTTGCGAAATGGCAATAGCGAAAAGCGGGAACACAGCTTCTCCATCGGCGTATTGGGGACGGACGTTACGACGGAAGGCCCTTTTAAAGAAGGGGAAAAGAGCAGCTACCTGATTAACTACCGATATTCTACCCTTACTTTGATCAGCAAGCTAGGCATCCTTGATTTTGGGGGAGTGCCTAATTATCAGGATTTATCTTTCAAAGTATTTATCCCTACCGAAAAGGCAGGCGTTTTTTCTATTTTCGGCTTGGGCGGACTCAATAATATTACGACCCGATCCTATGATCCGGACAATCTGGATGTACTAACCGAAGAGTATCAACAGAATGGAATATTGGGCGTGGCAGGCATCCGGCATTTGATCAACCTCAATAAAAAAACCTACATCAGTTCTACGCTTTCTTATTCCAATAATGGCAGCGAAAATAAGAATCGGAGGGCATTTGAGTCTTCAGACCTGCAGGATGATCGCAATACCAGCACAAGGAATAACATCTTCAGGCTCAATACCCGGCTCAACTACAAGTACAACAACCGGCACCTGTTCCAGATAGGCATCGTTCACTCCTATTTTGATTTTAACTTTGTATCCAAGTATTTTAATAGTGCCACAGCGCAGTTCGTGCAGGAGCTGGATGTTGCAGGCACTGCAAATTTAAGTCAATCGTTTGTTACCTGGAAATGGAGGGTCACCGATAAACTGAGCCTGGTCAATGGCATTCACAGCCAGAAGACCTCCCAGAATCCGGAAATAACGGTAGAGCCGCGTAGCTCATTGCGTTACGACCTGCCCAGGGGACAGGCTATTACCGCCGGTATCGGTATCCATAGCAACATGACTTCTTTGAGCAATTACAATGCACTTGTGTACGATGCACAAGGTAATAGCAGTACGCCCAACACCTCCTTAGAACTGCTCAAAGCAAGGCATTATGTGTTGGGCTATGAAAATAAATTATCCAAAAACCTCTTCCTCAAAGTGGAGACTTATTACCAAGACTTATACAATATCCCCATTGAGGAAGGCAACAGCAGCTATTCCCTCATCAACCAACGGTCCGAGTACTCAGACCGGGTTTTGATTAATGAGGGCAGGGGCAGGAATATTGGGCTTGAACTAACGCTCGAAAGGTATTTTGCCAATAATTATTATTTCCTTGTCACGGCTTCCTTGTTTGATTCAAAGTACAAAGCGAATGACAATACCTGGAGAAACACCCGGTTCAATGGAAATTATATTTTCAATGGCTTGTTCGGACGAGAGTTCATAGTGGGCAAAAGCAAGAACAACATCCTAAGCATTAATTCTAAAATCACCTGGTTGGGCGCCAACAGGCTGTTGAATATTGACCTGGAAGAATCCATTGCGCGCGGATATGAAGTGCACGATGAAATCAATGCATTCCAGGACAAGGGAGAAGACATATTCAGTTTGAATGTGGCTATTAGCTACAGGATAAACAAACCCAGGCTGAGCCATGAAATTAAGATAGATGTTCAAAACGCAACCAACAATAGTGCCGTTATTGATTTCTATTACAACGATCTGAATAAAAACATCGAAGCGGTAACGCAACTGTCCTTATTGCCCATATTGAGTTACACACTCAACTTTTAGGAACGTGGCGTAAATAAGTTACTTGGATTCGGCGAGGCTTCCTGGATGAAACAAAAGATGTAGCACGGAAAAGCCTGGCGGGCAGCGAATATCATATTTCCTGCCCGCCAATTCCCTTTATCTGGCTGTTGGATATGTTGGAAATGTCAAATTCGGGTTTGAATAGTGACGGCATAGCAACGAGCGAGCAGTTTTGACGGGCGGGAGGTTGCCCGCGAGCGGGCAACATTAGCACAATTCTTCAAAGAATATGACGGTTATTACCTGATTGAACTTGCAAAGGGACAAAAACACTGATTTAATGTAAAAGTAAAGTGGGGGGAACTTTCGCTTAAACAGGGGGGGGTAGCTTTGTAAGCTAAAAGCATCATGCTTATTTCATCAATCCTTATCCAATCGTCAAGATGAAAAACCCACTTCTGTTCTGTCTGTGTTTGTGCCATGTTGCGTTTGCGCTGGCGCAGCCTGCTCGGGAAGATGAATTTTTGGTCAAGCCTTATTTGCAATTTTCTACGCAGACGGGGATGTACATCCTCTGGGAGACCAAGGCAGCGGCTACCTCGCGGGTTGACTTTGGAGAGGCCCGGCCTGATGTAGAAAAAGCGATGCTCGACCGAAGTGCCGCACTGGATGGCACCCGCCTCATGCACGAGGTGTTTTTGGGTGGTTTGAAGCCCGAAACCAATTATTTTTGGCAAGTCACGTCGGTCACGGAGCGCGGCGACTCCTTGCGTTCGCCCGTTTATTCTTTCAAAACGGCGGTGAAGGACAGCAGTTCGTACATGTTTGCCCTGATAGGTGATACGCAGCGGAACAACCGCACCCCTTGGGCTTGGGGCAAGATAGCGGAGCGCGTGTGGCAGGATCGGCCCAACTTTGTGGTGCTGGCAGGAGATTTGGTGGATCAAGGGTTTAAGAAAAGTGATTGGACCGAGCAATTTTTCCCCGATGGGCAGCAGTTGATGAGCCGCGTGCCGGTTTTTCCTGTGCTGGGCAATCATGAACAGGATGCTCCTTTCTATTACGATTATATCGTGGCGCCGCAACCGGAGTATTATTACACCTTCATTTACGGCAACGCACAGTTCTTTATGTTGGACAGCAATCGGGATTTGGCGGAAGGTTCCGAGCAATACGAGTGGCTGGAATGGGAATTGGCCAAATCGACGGCTACTTGGAAGATTGCGGTGCACCACCATCCGCCGTACTCGTCTGATAGCGACGACCATGGTGATAGTTTCAAAGGATTGTCCACGTTGGGTACATCGGCGCGCAACCTTGTGCCGCTTTATGAACGCTACGGGTTGGATTTTTGCTTGTTTGGCCACACGCACCTCTATGAACGCACCTGGCCAATTGCAGACAATCGCATCAACATGAAGGAAGGCGTGGTGTATATCAATTCGGGCGGTGCAGGGGGCGGGCTGGAAGACTTCACGCCCACACGCAACTGGTTTACCCTGGAATTGCAGTCGGTGCACCACTATTGCACGTTTGCGATTTTTGATAAAAACATGGTATTCAAGGCGGTTGATCACGAAGGGAAGATGCTGGATGCCTTCCAGTTGCAAAAAGAAACACCTGCGCAAAGGTCGGCAAGCGTCGTGCAACCGCCGGCCCCGCACGTCGTTGCAGAAGCGACCCTTTTTCAAGACCAGGCGACAGTTTCGCTGGCAGCGGCATTTGAAGATTTGGAAATCCGTTACACCCTCGACGGCAGCGAACCCAATCGCAACAGTATGCTTTATGCCCAGCCTTTTACGCTTCAGCAGAGCGCAATGCTAGCCGCCCGGGCGTACACCCAAGATGGCCGTGCGAGTCGGTTGCAAAAAGTGACTTTCCGCAAGATGTCGCCACAGGCCCCACCCAAAGTGAAAAAGACTGAAAAGGGCTTGCGTTTCGCTTACTACGAAGGGGACTGGCGGCGATTGCCCAACTTTGCGGCGCTTCCGGTTGTCAAAGCGGGCGTCATCACCCAGCTGGGGCTGGGGGAAATAGGCCACCGGGAGGATCACTTCGGCTTGGTCTTGGAGGGTTATGTCGCTATTGCCAAAACTGGCTTGCAGACGTTTTTCCTCAATTCCGACGACGGTTCCAAGCTCTACATCAACGACGAACTCATCATTGACCATGACGGCGACCACAGTGCCATCAAGAAAACAGGGCAAACCATGCTGGCCGCCGGCAAGCACAAGATTCGGATCGAATACTTCGAGGCCAGTGGCGGCCAATCGCTACACGCGGGGCTGATGGACCCGCAGATGGGCGCCGTGCCGTTTACGCCTTTCCAGTTGTCGCATTAATAGGGTGTTTTTTTTAGGTGTTTATCCAGGCGATTAATAATGTATTCTTTGGGTGTTATGGTACAACAATTTTAATGATTGATCGTCCCAAGGTTGAAACCGCGAAAAAGTAATTGTTTATGTTTACCTTTCCAATTGTTGTCGGCGCCTTCGCAGTCGCTCACTTTCTGTTGGGTTTGTTAGTCACCCTGCTGGCAGGACTATCTAATCACCCATTCCTGCTGGCACTTTCCAAAATACTCATTTTTCCCAGCGAGCAGTTTCCCCACTTCATTCAGAACCACGCCATCTTATCCTATGTCTGCTATGGCCTGAGTTGTCTGTGCATTTGGTTCCTTATCTGCGGCTTAGTGCGATTAGCGTATGGACTTGGTGGAATGAAAGCTGCTGGAATGTTAAGCGTAGTGCTGGCCGCCGCAGTTATTGCGCTTCTTGTGGCACTGTCCTCTCCTCCGCCCGACTGGAATTCTGCAGGTCACCGCTATTTGAAAGATCATTTCTTTTTCCTTCCTCATCCCATCTTGGAATCTGCTGAAGAGCGCGCCATGCAGTTTGACATCCAAACAAACGCCGACCCGGATACGCCTTTCGTACCGCCTGCAACGGGCCGGTGGTATTGGAACTACCGCAACACGTCCTCCGGCAGCCCCGAATATGATGCCGTGGTTGTCGCCTCTCCGGTTTCCGCCATAGCAACCCTGAACGGTTTTGTTCTGGAGGTCACGAACCAGCGCGCCCAAGGATGGCAAGCACCGATTTGGGATAAGATAGAGGAGTCTGATCGTTGGATCTTGGAAACGGCACTACCGGACCGCAGTCCACTGCCGGCAAACGAAAAAAATCGCCTGATCCGCGTGGTGGCTAAGAATCCCTCCGGAGGCGTTTGGATCGGGCTGGTTGCTTTGCAGCAAAAAATGTCTGATGAGATAGCTGTCGGCATTGTCGAACGGGCCATGGATTCGGTGCGACCTATGTCTTCCTCCGAAGAATCCGATTCACCGACTGACAGTCTGGCGACTCCAGAGAGCAGTGAAGAATCAGAATGATGCCACCTTTTTGAAGCACTCATCAAACCGGATTGTATTCCTGGTTTCTTGCTTAATATTTTTTATGAATTCATGTACCAACCAACCTGTTTTAATCCTTGACTTGCGGCCTGATTTGTCGAAGATGACGTCGGAGATGACGGAGCCGCCTGCGTGGATTTCACCAGAAGTATGGGTCTTACACCGCTTGGATCAAAACGTGGCGGTCACGGGAGGGGATGATGCTTTGCTGGTTTTAGCCCGTCGGACGTCTTGCTCGCGCAAGATGAGTCTTTTTTTATGGAATGAAACCTCACAACTCGTGACCGTGCGGGTGCATGCGCCTGGTGTGAAGTGGATGTTTACCGGGCAGGCAATGTGGGCAGCGGAGGACACAGGGCTTTCCGGCTCCACCTGGAGGATGGAGCCCTCCATGCCTTTGCCTTTACCAAAGGAAATCGCTCTGGAGCCGGAGCGTTTGGTTATGGTTCAAATCGCAGATGTCACGCCCATCCCAGACCCGCCGCATGTTCCAGAGCCTTGAAAAAAAATGCTGAATCCATACCCTTGCCAAAAAAAAATCGTGGAAGAAACAGAAAAGACATTTGATCCAGACCTGAGGATTGTAGATGCCAATCCAACCTTGCGCGGCGCAGTACTTTACTTCGGTGGAATGGGATGCTTCGGAGTGGTCATGACCTATCTCCTATATTACGGATTTCTCTGGATGGCCGAAACCTTTGTACAAAAATTCGCCTGGCTTGCCAAAATTAGCTCTTTTTTTCTGTTTTTAATCTGTTTGCTGCTGTTTTCAGGCACCTTGCTGAACATGCGGGACAGCGTCCGGAATATTCGTTTTTCAAGACAGTTGCGCAAAAAAGGTATTTGGACAATGGGTAACGTGGTAGGGCGGGAAAAAATTGACCGTACAGAGGACGATACTTTTTATGTTTTTTACCAATTTCGGCCTGATTTTGTGGTGCGGTTTCATGACGACACCAACAACCTTCAGTTCTACAAATTGTCTATGGGCAGCGAAGTGAAAGTTTGCTACTTAGCCGACAATCCTGAAGTGAGCAGCCTCGTGTTTTAAACAGGAGGGCATGTTAAATTATGGTAAGTTTTTTCCATGGGCATCACGAAAAAATTGGTTTTGGTTATCTTTCCCTACTTTTTTCACACACTTTAATCTAAAAACAATGGGTCTTCAAGAAAAACGCCTCGCCAAAAACATTCAGGACAACGTACTTCCCGGCTTTATCGCAGAGCTGACAGCGATTGGGGGGTTCGAGCCTTCGCTTGAAATAAACTGGGAAACGTTCATTGCTTACGACGAGTATCCGCTCACTCGCTTAGAAGGAGACGTATTGCCCGGGCTGCTGGAAGTGTTCAAGAGCATCTGCCGTGACGACATGGGGCGCGAAGCCCTGCAATCGGCACTGAAAACCATCCGATTGGAGAATACCGATGATGAGAGCGCCGTTGAACTCCGCTTCGCTGATAGCGAGCTTTACCACAAGATGCAATTAGCCGGGGGTACATACCGCCGATTTTCGGAAGAGCAGATTATAGCATTGTTGGAAAAATCGCTCTGAATTTAAAAAGATATAGTCAAGTATCTATTTGTGATAGTTGCACCGATTGTTTGGTAGCGGCTAAGAATTAGGTTTTGCTTGTAAACATAGGATACCATTACGTTGCTAAAATTGTAGGACAAAGATTATCATGTGTTGTTTCTTTTTTGACTAAACCAGTTTCAGATGGGAACTAATCAAAATATTGAGGATATGTTTTTTATTTTGAGGAATAAGGAATATATGCTCATTTCGACGCCTGTTCATTACCATAGCTTCGTAAACTTCATTGCTGGCTATGAATTAGGTTTTTGCTTGTCAATGGGTGAGCCCATTTTGAGTTTTAATGAATGGCTGATGGAAAAAGAAGAGAAACGATTTAGTTCAAATTGGCCTTCTTATATTCTTGAAAAGAACAACGGCGATGAGAAAGATTCAAAAAAAATGCTGGTTGACTATTTTGAAATGTATATAAAACAAGTGAGTAGCCTTAATTCATAGTGGTCAAGCGAAGTATTCTCATCACATTTCCCAACCTCCTGCCGAGTTGCGCTGTCTTTATAGAGCACACACCCCTGTGAAGCCAATACGACACAAAATAACGCACCATGACACCACAGCGCTCCCTGTTTTTACTCCTTGCTTTCTTATTGTCCGCCGGCGCAGCAGCCCAGAATTGGGAATGGGCAAAAAGCCTCGGCGCCCCGAACAGCGACACCAAAATCAGCGCCCTCGGCAGGTACGAAGGCGATCAGGTATTATTGGCCGGCTCTTTTGCAGCGTCCGCTTTGGCCCTGGGCGACCAAACCCTGACCGGCGCCGGTCAAGACGACGCTTTCGTAGCGATTTGCAGCGACGACGGCGATTATTCCTGGGCAGCACGGATTGGCGGTTCAGGGCGCGAGTTCGCAGCTTGTGTCGCGGCAGCACCCGATGGCGGGTTATACGTGGGCGGTAGCTTCACCAGTCTTTCCATGAACGTAGGAAGCCAGTTGCTGCTCAACCTTGGCGAATCCGACGGCTTTATTGTGAAATACAATGCCGACAAAACCGTAGCCTGGGCGCGCAGTGTCGGGGCTGGCCAAAACGACGCCATCACCGGGCTTGCGGTTGACCCCGAAGGCAACCTCTACGCCTGCGGCCATACCGGCGATGCCCTGCTTTTGATGAAAATAGACAGCGACAACGCGTTGCTGTGGCAAAAAAACATCGGTTCCTCATTAGGCAGCAACCAAAGCACCGCCCTTGCACTCGGCGACGACGGCCACTGCTACTGGGCGGGCACGGTGAAAGGAAAATTGACTTTTAATGGCTTAGATACGCTTGAAAGTTTGCAGGAATTAGACTGGTTCGAGGAGTATCAATCCGTCAACAGCGGTTTCCTGGCAAAATACAACCCCGCTGGCGACCCCGTTTCTGCTGTTGTAGATACCAATGTTTATCAACTAAATGACCTCACCTACAGTCTGGGCCATTTATATGCCTGCGGCGAAAAAATACAGCCGTTTTTGGTCGTTGCCGGCCCTTCTTACCCACAGGCTTGGTCTAAAGCTTATGTTTCCAAATACAGCGACAATTTAGAGCTGATTTGGCGAAGAACTCCGGAAAACGCCAATTTCTGGAGCCGCACCTTAGACGTAGTCAAAGCGATTGACCACGACGACATGGGCAATATTTATACTTCAGGATACCTGCATGCCTACGACCTGGTTTTTAATGGCGATACCATCGAAAATATCCAACATGGCTTTTTTTATTACAGCCAGGCCTTAATTTTGAAATACGACGCCGAAGGCAACGAAATTTATGCCAAAACCCTCGGCGGCAACCTCAACGACGTTGGAACAGCCCTTTTGGTGACCGGAAAAGATGAGTTGTTCATAGGAGGCTCCTACCAGTCTAACAGCTTCACGGTCAATGGAATCCAATTGCAAAACCTCGGTACGCTCGACAGTTTTATTGTACACGCCATTACCCCCGTTTATTTTCGAAAAACACTTGGACTCTTAGCTAAATTTTATGACGATATTTCCAGCGTGCTGCATCCCGACATGCCCAATATTGCGTGTTATCCCAACCCCGCGCAATCGTTGGTTCATTTTTCAGCGGAAATTTCCTATCAAGTGTTTGATCTTTATGGCCGGCCACTTTTAAATGGTCTGGGAAATTTTGTCAATATTGAAGCACTGCCTTCCGGTGCTTACCTCCTGATTGCCAATAAAAACCAAGTCATCCGCATTTTAAAAAACTAAAAACGCTATGAAAATAAGCTGGTTTTTTACAGGATTTTGCCTGCTTGTACACGGGACTGCCTTTGGGCAAAACTGGCCCTGGGTCAATGCGCTGGGAACCGCCAACAGCAATACGAAGGTGGAAACCCTCAAAAAATACAATGAAACGGAATTGTTGGTAGCCGGGTCGTTTGCGGCTGCCACCCTGACTTTAGGCAACGAAACGCTTAGTAACGCCGGGCAAGATGATGCCTTTGTGGCCATTGCCAACGAAAATGGCGGCTATGAATGGGCAACGCGCATTGGTGGCGCAGGCCGGGATTTCACCACAGCGGTTGCTGCTGACAACGAAGGCAATATTTATGTAGCCGGCGATTTTTACAGCCTCACCCTTGACATTGGCGCAAGCACCCTGTTCAACGCTGGAGAATCGGACGGGTTTGTAATCAAATACAACGCCGACCGTTCTATTGCCTGGGCCAGAACCATCGGCACCTCAGAAGTGGAACACATTACCGGATTGGCGGTGGACGGCAACGGCAACGTCTATGTATCGGGACACACCCAGGATAATTTTACCCTCTCGGCCATCCATACTTTTTTCACCAAAATAGACCCCGAAAACAACCAGCTCTGGACGCGCAACGGCACCATTAACGGTGGCTTCCTGGAAACGACGACGTTGGCCATTGATGATGAAGAAAATTTTTACCTCGCCGGTACCTTTTATGGGTCTGTTACGTTTGGCGGCAACAACACGTTGGCTGCCGATACGAGTTATGCCGGATTTATTGCCAAATACAACGCATCGGGTGTCTACCTTCAAGGCATCGCAAGTGGGCAACTGCACAAAATCACGGAACTGGCTGTAGACGGCGACTACCTTTACGCTTGTGGAGATTTGGTCAAGTATCAGTTCGGCTGGGGTTGGCCTTTGTCTTCTTCGGCGATTCATTTAGTCAAGTACAACCCTGACCTGACCCCGGTGTGGCACAAAAGCGCGGGAGGGCAAACCCTGGGTTTGAGTCTCGATCTTGCTAAAAGCGTCAGTACCGACGATAGCGGCAATATTTATGTGGCGGGGTCTTTTTTCAGCGATTCACTTTGGTTTGCAGGGCTACCCTTGCTCAATGTTTTCGGCATAAATTACTACTACCCACAGGTTTTTGTGTTCAAATACAGCCCTGCCGGTGAAGAACTCTGGGGCAAATCAGCGGGTGGCGGCTTCTGGGATGAAGCGACTGCCGTACTCGCGACTGCCGGCAACCGGCTGTACGTAGGCGGGGTGTTTGAATCCGATGAGCTTACATTCGGCAACCATACGCTGACCAATACGGGGATGGTAGACTCTATCTACGTACACCAGAGGCCCGGCCGGTACGGCAGAAAAACCATCGGTTTTTTGGGGCGTTTCGACGGTCCATTAACCAATATTCGCCCGGAGGCGCCGGAGTTTTTTGCGCCGGTTTTCCCCAATCCAACAAATGATTGCTTTTTCATTCCCTTGAAAGCGCAGTCGGGCAAATTGGCCACCATCCGTATGCTTGGCGCAGATGGCTGCCTGGTAAAACAAGGACGCTACGAAGCCGTTGACCAGCATATCCGGGTAGAGGCGGGAGATATGGCGCCGGGTATTTATTTCATCAGCATACAAATTGACGGATATGTGTCAGTGCAAAAACTGGTTAAAATATAGCCTTGTCTTGTTGGGCTTTTTTCTCTTTGTGCAGCATGCGGTTTACGGGCAAATTCGCATCAATGAGCTATTGGCAGTAAATACATCCACTGGTTTTGATCCTGATTTTGGGGATTTTTCGGATTTTATTGAGCTGTACAATGCTTCCGCAAACCCGGTTAACCTAAACAATTATACCCTAACCGACGACGAGGAAAATAAGGACAAATGGGCACTTCCTGAAATTATTTTGCAACCTCAGCAATACCTGATTATCTGGGCCGACGACCACGACAAACATCCCGGAGATACGGCGTTCAGCATTTATCGGAATACCGGCATAACCGTTGAAAATTTGCACGCCAACTTTAAATTGAGCAGCGAGGGGGAATACCTCGGCCTGTTTAATCCGCAGGAAGACCTGGTGCATGAAATTACATTTGGGGTGCAGAGCGACGACCTTTCTTATGGCCGCAATCCGGAAAATCCTACAGAATGGGTGTATTTCAGCGAGCCAACGCCCGGAACGGTGAATTCGACTTATGGGGCAGCTTCCCTGCTTTATGCAGGCGACCCCGAATTTTCAATCCCCGGCGGATTTTATGCCGAGGCGCAACCACTTCAAATTACGACGGCTCATCCTGGCGCAGTCATACGCTTTACATTCGACGGATCTACGCCGACCCGAAATTCACCCATTTTTCCAGGCAGTTTCAACCTCAACCGCAATTACGCCATCAAGGCCAGGGTTTACGAGCCGGGAAAATTGCCGGGTAAGGTTGTTACACATTCCTATTTTATTGGCGAAAACATCAACCTGCCCGTAATTTCTATAGCAACCGATGGCGACAACCTTTTTGATTTCGATTTTGGGATTTTGCAAAATGCCATTAAAGACCGGGAAGTCCCGGCGACCATAGCCTATTTTGAACCCTCCGGTGAACTTGGCTTTCAGGCCAGGGTTGGGTTGCAGGTTTTTGGTAGTACCATTTACAATTTGCCGCAAAGGCCCATTTCTGTAAGGTTTAAACCCAAATATGGCGACGACGTACTCCGCTACCAACTGTTTGAAGACAAACCCATTTCAACTTTTTCTTCCTTTTTGCTGCGCAATGGGGGCAACGACTACAACTTGGCTTATTTCCGGGATGGCCTTGGAGTGGGCTTGATGAAAAACAAAATGGACCTCGACCACCAGGCGTACAAACCCTGTGTGGTTTTTGTCAACGGGGAATACCACGGCATCTATGAGATTCGGGAGCGTTTGGACGAGCAATACGTCGCGGCCAACCACCGGATCAACGCCGCCAACCTCGATTATTTAGAAGACAGCCTTCAGGTTGTAGCAGGCGACCCCCACGATTTCACCAACCTGCAACAATACATCAGCAGCCACGATTTGAGCGATACCGCACATTATGCGTACGTCGCCTCCAGAATGGACGTGAACGAGTTCATCAATTACGCCATACACCGGGTTTTTATCGGCTACCGCATTGCCGAGTACAACAACCGTTACTGGCGCAACCGGGATACGAAAAGCCCCTGGCGCTGGATCATTGCAGATATGGAACACGCTTTCGGGCAATTGAGCGGGGACAATTACCAGGACAACACCCTCGGCAAGCTTGCAGGGCATACCGGCGATCTGCCTGCCTGGTCTACTTTTTTGCTCAACAATTTGCTTAAAAATGCTGCTTTTCGGGATGAATTCATGCAGCGCTTTGCCGCTTATCTGAACACCATTTACCAGCCATCCGCGACGTTGCCGGTGGTGGACAGCCTGAAAACCCTCCTGGAATTGCAAATGCCCCGGCATATTGCCCGATGGAATTCGCCGATTTCGATGGCCGTGTGGCAGGGCAACGTCAATTACATCAAAACTTTTTTACAAAATCGCCCGCATTACCTCCGGCAACACCTGACTGCCGAACTGAACCGGCCCGACAGCGCCCTGATCACCATGCAGATCGCCGGCAACGGAAAAGTGCAACTCAGCGGGGTCTTATTTACAGATACCCTGATGCAGGGGCATTTTTTTAAAAACGCTGCCATTTCATTGAAAGCAATTCCTGAACCGGGGCATCGCTTCGTGGAATGGCAGGGTCTGAACAGCGTTGCCCGGGAAACGACGTTGCTGCCAACAGGAGACACGGCTTTTGTTGCGGTATTTGAACCGGTCGGCATCAGCATCATTCCTCCGTTGATTGAAGCAGACACCACGCTGAGCGCGGCGCTTTCCCCCTGGTACGGGCTCCAGGACATTGTGGTGAAACCAGGCGTACGGCTTACCGTCGAGGCAGGTGTGGAGATCAGGATGACCGATCAGGTATCCATAACGGTGGAAGGAGGGTTGCATTTGGAGGGCACGGCAGCACAGAAAATTGTCGTGCGCTCAGACCCCGAACCCGCAGCCCGAAAGCCATTTTTCAACCCAACCGGGCTTTGGGGATCCATCATCGCCACGCAGGCAAGCGATTCCATTTTGATCCGCCATGCTGACATTACAGGGGGCAGTACCGGCGCCAATCGCACACTGCATTTCGCGACCCTTTCGGCCTACGACAGCCCGGTTCGCATCGAACACACTTCGATTTCCGGAGGCGGACAGCCGTTTTATGCAAAAGGAGGCAGCGCCTATATCGGCTATTCCAATTTCCATACGTTCAACGCCTGCAACGGTTTCATCAGCCTTTACCAGATGACCGCACCGGTGGTGGAATACTGCACGTTTCAGGGCAACCGCGCGCCCGACACCGACGCCATAGACCTGAAAGGCATCACCAATGGACTGATTCGCTACAACCACATTTACGGCTTTTTGGGCAGCAATTGCGATGGCATTGACCTCGGTATTTATGCGATCAACAACCGGATAGAATACAACCGCATCCACGACTGCACCGACAAAGGCATTTCGATCGGCTCGCAATCCGATGCCCTGATCTTTCGCAATGTGATTTATGACTGTGATCTGGGTGTGGCGGTCAAGGACAGCCTTGCAACGGCTTACGTGGATCAGAACACGTTTTACGGGAACAATCATGCGGTGGCCTGTTATGAAAAAAGCACCCTGCGGGGCGGCGGTACGGCTTATGTCAAAAACACCATTATGGCAGCCTCTGTGACCGCTTCAGTGTTGGAGGATGGCGTCTCTTTAGTGGAAGTGAGCTATTCGCTTTCTGACCGCGAAGTGCTTCCCGGAGCCGGTAACCTCCATACCGATCCCAAATTGGTGCATCCCACAACTGGCAATTTTGAGTTGCAGCCCACTTCGCCTTGTATCAATGCAGGCGACCCGTTTTCACCCAACGATCCTGATGGCAGTCGCGCCGACATGGGGGCATACTACACCCACAACGGACCTTATGGGTTGACGGTACACGTGAATGAGTTGAGTTACCATCCACCTGCCAACCGACCCACCGGCGACTGGGTAGAGCTGCACAACCGCAGCAGCGACGCGGTTGACCTGAGCCAGTGGACGATTGCACATGGCAGCCATGAGTTTGTTTTTCCGTTGAATACAATCATAGCCACGGGAGACTACCTTGTTATATGCGAAGACACGGTGCGGTTTAAACCCCAACATCCCGACGTGACCAACTACCTTGGAAATCTAAATTTTGAAATGAGCAATAAAGCTGGGAAAGTTGCCCTGTACGATTCCGGCGGAAGCTTGGTTCACACCATGCGTTATGCCGATTTCCAACCCTGGCCGCCCCTGGCAGACGGGCTTGGCGCAACGGTGGAATTAAACCAGTTCAAAGAGGGAAACCAAGTGCTCGATTGGCGGGAGAGCTATGTCTTATTGGGCACGCCGGGTGCTGCCAACAGCCTGCGGCCTGATCGCTCGGGCTTGTACCTCAACGAGTTGATGGCCTCCAACGCCGAAACCATAGCCGATGAATATGGAGAGTACGATGATTGGTTTGAGTTGTACAATGCCGCAGCCGATTCCACCAACATTGGCGGTTTGTATTTTACGGATAACTTCGCCTTGCCCAATAAATGGCAGGTACCCTTGCATAGCCCCGAACAAACGACCCTTCCGCCGGGTGGCTACCTGCTGCTTTGGGCTGACGAACAGAGCGGACAGGGCTTGTTGCACGCTGAGTTCAAACTGGGCGCTTCGGGCGAAGAATTGGGCATTTTCCAACGGACATTCGACGGGTACGAAATGATAGAAAGCCTCACCTTCGGTCCGCAGGACGAAGACGTGGCCTGGGGCAGATACCCCGATGGCGGCCCGGAAACGGCATTTTTATTCCCAACCCCTGGTGCATCCAATGTCTTAACCCAGCTATCTGAAAAAAATACAAAAACCTTGCTTTTGTATCCTAATCCATTTGAAGGCCATTTTTGGGTGCCCCTTAAGCAGTTGCCAAAGCCCTGCCGGGTGACCGTTCTGAATGTCCTCGGTCAACCGTTGTGGGCATCCGGCCCGGTTTGGGAAAACCAGGCGGTTTATCAGCGTGGGCAATCGGCTGGGGGACTGTTAATTGTGGAGGTGATTGATGCATCGGGGAGACGGTATTTGGGGAAGGTTGTAGGGCGATAACATCAAATATACCTGCCATAATAGTTCCGAAGGTTGGCTTCATACGCTTCGCTTAACTCGGTGCTCGGCTCGTATTCGGGGCTTTTTTTCACCTGCTCTTCAGAAGCAGTTACATAAACAGTAGCCATTTCCCAATTGATCTCTTTGATCATTTTCGGTGCAATCAGGACTTTTTTACCGGGAAACCAATTGCCGGTATCAATTAACATAAAATCAATTTGCCAGGTGCTGTCATTCATAATAAAATCCTCCACTTCGCCTATTTCGCCATCAACAGCTTGAATGTTGTAACCCTTTACCTTATTGGTGCTGCGCAAATGTGGATCATTATCTCCTGTATCGTCAAGAGATGCCTCATTTTTTTCTTGGATGGTGTGCTTCATCGCTATCGCTGACATACCTATTCCCATGCCACCACCCCAATAGGAACCTCCCCAGGGATAATAGGCATATAAATCCCTTTCATGCTGACGGGAAACCGGTTTATCCGTGTCTATGTCGGGGCTATTTTTTATTTGTTCCATGGTTAAATTAACCCGGAATACTTTCTCCTCCAGATCCGTCTTCATAACTGCCTCGGGCGACAGCAACACTTTGCGTCCAAAAAGCCAGCTTCCTGTTTCAACAATTATATACCGGATTGTCCAGCTCTTATCATCAAAATAAAATTCCTTTACTTTTCCAATTTCACCATCGGTACCTCCAATGGAAAAACCAATCAAACTATCAAGACGACGTTTCATAATGTGTAATTAGTTTTAGGTTACATTGATCCGGTACTCAGCACGGTGAGCCCGGCCGGATACTGAATATTAGCATTATCTTCTGCGGTAATAAAAAAGCCGGTAGGCTTAAAGGTGGCCACAGTTTTCAGTGAACTTTTAAGCGAACCGGATAACATGCCACTTGATGTTTTCAGCTGCCCAATGTTTACTTTCCCGTTCTCTTCTGTTTCCATCCACACAATGTACATTTCTTTTGCAGGGCTAAGTCTGTTAGGCTCTGCCAAGCGATTTACATGTAATTCAATGTTGTAGTTGTTGTTTTTATCTTTCTTCACCTTTACTGTACCTTCTGCCGCCGGAACTACCCTTGAGGTTGAAAAGTTATACTTGGTAGTAGTACACGACTGGAATACTACAATAGCAAACAATATTATAAAGGCTGGATATGCCTTTATACCTAGCTTTTTAAATTTTATGATATTCATTTTTTTTAATTTTTGTGATAAATCAAAGGTCGCTCAACGCGCCCGGTGAAGCGTTACATGATTCTGGAAATAAGTTGCATAATTTACATATTTGATCTTATGTCTTATCCCAGCGCCGTTTTGAGGTACGAACCCGAAGGTGACACCTTTCTAAAAAGGTGTTACCTTTCTCGAAGACCAATATATTTCAAGTTACCTTCGCAAGTGATATCGTATTCATATTTACAGGTGGAAAGGGGAACACATTATGCCAGCTGGGGAGCTTAGGCACGAGCAGAGCATCGGCTATTCTCTTATTTACTAATCCTTACAATCATCCCATTTGTTTGATTAAGGTCATTTCGTTCAATTAATGCAATTATATCCCCGCCCGGCAATTGTTTAATTGTCCTTATTCGCCCTTCGATATTCAGTCCAAAAGTTTCATCCGTTTCACGATTATATTTCATCAGTCTCCTAAATGCCAATGAACCGAAAACAAAGTAACCATTCCAATCCGAAATATTACTTTCACTAACTTTTAACAGGCAGGCAGGTGCAATGGCTTGACCACCGTTATTTGTCGGAAGGGTCCAATAATGTTCTGGAAAAACCGTAAATAGCGCCGCTGAATCTTCTGAAATGGTAGAAACCCAGGCGCCGTCATAATTGATGCCATAGGTAAAAAGAGGCCAACCATAATTCTTCCCTTTTTCTATTATATTGAATTCATCTCCACCTTTGGGGCCATGTTCAATCCCAAAAAGTGTACGGGTTGATGCTTCCAAAAATAAACCTTGCACGTCCCTATGCCCATAACTCCAAATGGTTGTTGGTGAGGTAAGACCATCAAGAACAGGATTGTCAGCAGGGATGCTCCCATCTTCCATCAATCGGTGAATTTTTCCCGCATCCTCATTGAAGTCTTGTGCTTTCAAAATTGGGTTCGTAATCGTTGAAAGGTCAGAATTTCCGACATTCAGAAAAAAATGAGTGCTATCTTCCCACACTATTCTCATTCCGTTTCCTGTATAATTTGTGTTTCTGGTTGCAAAAATAGTTTCCAACTGAGCCACAGTATTATTCTGTATTTTTAATCGAGACACCTTTGCTAAACCGTCAACAGCTAAGTATGAAATATATATCCAGGAATTGGTTGAATAATTGGGATGAATACTTACATCCATCAGTCCACCATGCAAAATTGCCCGTATGCCAGGGATGCCAAAAGTTACAACCTCTGGGATTCCACTTATTTCGGATAGATTGCCATCTTTAAAATGGAACATTTCCCCAACTCTATCTGTGATAAAGTATTCATTTTCTTCAATTATGGCTATTCCATAGGGAATAGTAAAATTTTGTGCAATTGTATCTAAAGAAAAGGAATCATGACTAATAGGATACGGCGAATCCGGAACATTTACAAGGTTACTATTGCAGCTAATCAGGTAGCCCAAAATAAAGTAAAATGCCAGGATAAACAAAAACCTCATGACCATAAAAATTGATGCCCCGGCACCGCATTTCAAGCACAGTGTCAGGGCAATGTTTGCTATTTTTGAAGCCCGACCTTGCCGATCAGTTCATCATTCCCTGTTCTTTCAAAATGCTGATCACCTCCTGCTCGCTAATCCCGGCAACAATGGCTATCGTAGGTATATCATGCCCCAAACGGAAGCTGTTCACAACAACGGATATGGTTTTTTTTGCTTCTCCTTCCGCTTTTCCTTCTGCTTTAGCAGTTTCCAGTACCCCATAAGAAATAGCTAACTCCTTTTGATGGGCTTCGTACTGCGCTTTTGCATTTGCGTCCATGTTATTGTAGTTTAAGAGTTCGGCAACCTTGTCTAAGCCCGGTGCGCTGTAATTTTCCGGTAGCCGGTTGTTTTTAAAATAATAAATCCACTCATCAAGCGAGTCTTTGGATACATCATCAAATTTGTTGACTTTGATAATGTAGTATTCCGGGTAAATCTGGTATGCTGCCGTGATGCCAAACAGCTCCTTTTGACGGACATTGACCTGCTCGCCACAACCTCACGCACCGTCAAAATCGCGCGCTCGTTGCGACCTCTGGTCGCATACGGATCAAGGCTGCGGGCTCCAGCCCGGCTACACAAAAAGCGCACAAATCAAATCCCGGCTGTCGGCACAAAACCAACATCGTTCCAAATATCATCGAGCAGCAAGACATCCAGCACACCGGCGCCAGAAACATAGTTGGAAGCGCTGCTTAGCAAGTAGTGTTCTGCCAAGCTTACAATTCCAGCCTCTACTGGATTTTGATGGATGTATAAAAGCTTCTGCCGAATGACGTGCGGACTATACAGAATGACGGGGTGATTGTCGCGTTGCCAAACCTGGTGCTGGCTATTGGTCTTATTTTTCCGTGCATTAAACGCAAAATGGTTTAGCAGCCATTCCCTACGGGATTCCGGTTGAGTTGTATCTTGCAAATAACTGATGATTTTTGAAGCCGTGAACGATTTGAAACTTTGCAGGATTGATGAAAGTTCGTCTTCACTACCCGCTCTGGCAATTAAGTGTATATGGCTCGGCATGATGACGAAGCCAAATACTTCAAGCCCTTTATTTTGCTGGCAAAAACGCAAGCTTTCAACAACCATATCCGCAAAGGCACGGCGCGTAAAAAGGTCAATCCACTCCACAACGGTGAGGGTTAAAAAGTTAAGCCCATGCTGGTCAAGTATTTTGTAGCGCATATTCATTGGGTTTTAGGCCTGAAAGATAAGTAGAAAGGAGGGTTTCTGGAAATAAAAATCATAGATTATTGACGGCGGGCTGAACCCGTAGCTTTAATGCGTGTGCGACCCAAGAGGTCGCAACGAGCAGTGCCGTTTTAAAATGAAGCGGCTGGAAAGCAGGGGAGCTTGGGCACGAGCGGGAGAGCTGCGGCACGAGCGGGGCTGAACCCGCAGCTTTAATGCGTGTGCGACCCAAGAGGTCGCAACGAGCAGTGCCGTTTTAAAATGAAGCGGTTGGAAAGCAGGGGAGCTTCGGCACGAGCGGGCGTGATTTCATTCGCTTTTTTTACAAAAATACGGTATTTAGGGGATTTTTGCAATAGCAGATGGATGGCCCGCTAGCGACGAGTGAGGCCGTGTTTAAAATGAAGATGTTGGAAAGTAGCAGAGCTTAGGCACGATCGGGTAACTTCACTTTGTGCCAGCGGTGTTTAAAATGACGAAATTTCAATAACAAGGTCAGGTATATTGCTTTTAGCATGCATCATCTTTTGAATGAGTTTTATTTTACGCTTGTATTTAGGTAGTTTTGATTTATCAAATAACGATTGGAATAATGCCAAAGCAATTTTTAAGTCATCATTATTTATACGCTTATTTTTTAAATTATTTAATACGGTATTTACAGCCAATGCTTCTCCAAAGTCGGAAGAAAAATCAATATCATTGGGAAAAAGTTCATAAAGATCACGTATATAATTCATAAATAATTCAAAGTTGCTTTTAGCAAATTGAATATTTTTCAATTGCAGGTATATCATTCCCAGTTTCGAATAAGAAATCGCTAAACTATTTTTATAAGCCACTGTTGAAGGATAGTCAGTATAGAGTTCTTGTGCCAAACTATTGTATTGTTTAAAACAAACCAAAGTTTGTTCCAATTCTTCCAGCATCCGATGCGTATCTCCGAGTTTGGAATAAGAAATCGCCAAGCTATGTTTGAATTCCACTGTTGAAGGGTAAGCAATGTGCAGTTCTTGTTCTAAAAAATTATATCGCTCAAAAAATGGCAAGGCTCGTGCAGGATTTCCCAATGTGCGGTATATCTCGCCAAGTTTTAAATAGGAATTTGCCAAACCATTTTTGAAGGCTATATTTTGTGGATAGGTGTCGTAAAGTTCTTTTTCTAATTGATTGTATTGTTCAAAACAGATTAAGGCTTTGTCCAAATTACTTAATCTACTATACCCCTCACCGATTTTGGCATAAGAAATCGCCAAATTGTTTTTTAATTCCACATTTTGTGGATAAGAATCATAAAGGTCTTTCTGCAATTGATTGTATTGTCCAAAATAAACCAAAGCTTTGTCCAAATCGCCCAACGAAGTATGTGTCACACCGAGCAATGAATAGGAAATAGCCAAGCCATTTTTGAAGCTTACATTTTGTGGCTCATCGACATGTAATAGCTCAAAGTATTGGTTCATTTTTTCAAAATACACCAGCCCTTTTTTTAGGTCGCCCAACGAGATATTCGTTATTCCTAAAAATTGGTTTGCATACCCAAAGTTTAATTTGAACTCGATATTTTCAGGGTAAGCATTATGTAACTCATTAATTAAATAATTATATTGTTCGAAGAAAATTAAAGCCTTATCTAAATCACCAAGCGAGAGGTAGGTATACCCAATAAATTGATAGGAAATTGCTAAAGAGTTTTTAATATACTCAATTGAAGAGTTGGCAGTATACATTTCTTCAAATAACTTAGACATTTCTTCAAACAAAAATAGAGCTTGATCTAAATTGCCCAGGGCGGTATGCGTTTGCCCAAGACACTGGTAAGAAATCCCTAAGGAGCATTTGGCTATTATATCATTAGGTTCGGCAGCATTAATGGCTTTAGCATTTTGACTAAATTTTTCATAAAAACACAGGGCTTGTTCCAGATTCCCTGTAGTTTTATGGTAATTTGCAATGCCTTCGTAAAGAAATAGAAAAGCGTGATTAGGCGCTTCGAATCTAGAAGCTATTGCTTCGGCATAGCGGACAAAAATAGCCGCTTCTTCATATGTAGAATTAAGTAAGTGACCAATTCCAGGCTGATATTCCAGTTTTTTGATTAAGCCATATATTATCTGACTACAGTCTTGGAGAAGTGTCTTGGTGTTTTTCTCCCTTACTATTTGCTGTACCAGTGGGCTGCATCTGAATATTTTCGTTTCTTCGTTGAATTCAATCCAGCCTTTTTGGAATAGTGATTTCAACAAATTTTCAAATTCTGATTGAGTAATAAATATTTTGTTTTGAGTTTTTGAGAACAGTGCAAGCATCATACTCCAAAAACCTATTTTATTTTTTATTTTTTTTACCGGAAAGGGCGTGGCCAACGTTTCCAAATGTTCAAAAACAATACTTTCTGCTGGCAGCGCAGCAAACACTGAAAGCAGCGCAGCTTCCTCTGGAGGCAGTTTGCCGAAGTCATACATGGCTGCAATTATCTTTTCGGGGGGTTCGCGACGCAAGCGTCCACCTTGGGCGTGATACAGAGTTTCTACCTCCTGCTCTTGAGACAGTTTGAACAAACCTTGGCCTTTCATCAGATCAGTAAGCATGTTAGCAAGAGAATATCGTGGTTTCAGATAGTTAATTTGGTAGAGATTTTTGGCAAATAGTTCAAGTACGAGGGTGTTTTCACCCACGGCCCGGCGGATATCATAAAAAAGTATTCGCTCCGATTCATGAAGCCTCCGGTAATGTTTCTCGAACATCTTTAATGCTTCCTTCTCTGGGAGACTACCAATGTGGTAAGTCCGCGCCTGCGAAAAATGGTTAATACGGGAAGTGAGTAGTATGTGAAGATTAGTGCAACTGCGCAAGCGAGGGTAGTGATCGGCAAGGTCGGCTCGATCATTGGCGTTGTCTATAATGAGCAAGGAGGGGTTGGGTAATTCAGCTAGGGCGGCGAACAACTCGTCCAAACGTTGGGCAGTATCACTCTGTAGGTCGAATTTCAAGCCGAGTCGCTGTGCGAGTAATAGCAGGGCATTAGCGATGTCCGGCTCGCTTAACACCCAAGAGACATGGTTGTAATCATTTTGGTACTGATGAAAATACTTGGAAGCAACAGAAGTTTTGCCTATGCCGCCTTCACCATTGATCAAGAGTAACAGATTACCGTTGGGGGTAAACAATTGCTTATGTATGTATTGAATGTCTTCCTCTCTACCGAAAAAGACCTCGGGGTCAAGAGGGAACAGGGTGAGAGCGTGAGGAACTTTGGTATGAACTGTCATTCCTTCTCTTCTTTCGGGAATTTGTACAACCTTTTCTTTGAGAAATTCTTTTTTGAAGGCTTCCACCTCAAGGGAAATTTGAGGATCAACTTGCACTCCATTATTTGATTTTAAATTATTTTCATTTATAGCAATGCGGTCTAAAATTATTCGTGCAAGTTGATGCGGTGTTTTTGTATCACATTCAATAAACCCAGCAGTGGAGTATAACCCAGGAAGAGTTGAAGAATTAAAGCGACACAGCATAATTTTGTCATTCATCCCATTTTTTAGCAGATCATATATTGCTGTCCATTCTAATCCTGTCCACTGTTTTACATCATAATCAGGCGAAATTACTACAACAATAAGATCTGTTTCCTTATGATAAAGTTCGGGCAAGTATATTCCCAAATTCCAACGAGCAAATTCTGCTTCGTGGAATTTGTCATAAAGAATTGCAGTCTTACCAAAACGTTTGGCTAGAATATTTGCAACTTGAGATACATATAGCCATTTTTCACTAGAAAAAGAAAAAGCGACTCGAAAACGGTTTACTTTTGTCATTTAATGATATAGATTTGACCAGCGTTCGTTGCCTACAACGTGAACACTCACGCTGCCACCGCCTGCTTTGGTTTTGCGCTGGTTGGTGTTGATGTATCGTTCGCTGTTAGGATTTACTTTTGCAATGCGTTATAGCTTTTAATTACAGACCTAATAAAATTGTCAACAAAATGCTTTGCTCTAAACCAAAACAATACGGCGATTCCGCATAAAAAGAAAACATAGAAGTCTCTTATTGTAAACTTATCGTTCATTTATTTCATCTTTTTTAATTACAGCCAAGACAGATTTCTCCCAACAGCGTTATTGAAAAACACCCATTCCTTCTTTCACCCTCCACTATTCCAGAAATATCCCCTCAGCACACAAAAGCTCCTGCTTCCGGCACGCGCGCCAAAAAACAGGGGCTTTGTATAACTGTTCTCCATCGTGGTCATACCAGAATTTAGTTTAGACCAGCAAGTTAAAACTTTTCGTCACAACGCAAAAAAAAGCAAACGAAAAATTCTAATACATCCTCCTTATCAAACCCCAAATCCTCTATCAGGCGGTTAATTTCACCCAACAGGTAGCAATTCATTCTTTATTCCTCCTCTCCCCTACTCTACCAAATTCACCAGCACCCGATAATCATCAAACATCGCATCCTCCTTTTTCATCTCCAATACGTCAAGTAGCGCATCACCATAAAAGTCTTCTAAATCCAAACGCGTTTGCCCGCACCGAATTTCAATCCTGCCCTGCGCAATTTGCGCCATGCGCCATTCGTAAGTCGCTTCCATCAATTTCATCATGCGCTCGTGTACTTCCACGTGGTCGCTGCCGGGCACAACGGCTGGCACATTCCGGAACGCCTCGTTGTTTCGGGCAATCATCCGGCCATTTTCGATGATGAAATATGCCGTATGGGCGCGATTTTCATCGTTGGTAATCAGGTGGGCGTAGAGCGCCAATTGCAGGTCTTCTTCGTTGCGGATGGACTGCTCCCGGTAGCGGGCGCCGCGCCATTTCAGGTCTAGGACAGCGAGTTGGCCGTCTTTTTCAAGGACCACGTCTGCGCGGCCATTGAGTTGGATGCCAAGGAAACCCGCTTCCAGCGGTTTTTCGGTGGCCAATACCTTCCAGCCGTTTTCCCGAATCAGCGACACCAAACTCCAGGCGGCGTATTTGAGTTTGCGGACAAACCCGGCGCGCTCCGGTTCCATGCCATACAACAACAATACAGCGCCTTCTTTGGCCAACAGCCCAACGATTTCTTTTTCCACCCAACGCTCTAATTCACTTTTCCCCAGCGTTTCCAATTCCAATTTCAGCAAGCGTTCAAAAAGCCGGTGCGCTAAGTTGCCCATCAGCGTATTTGGTTTGACGATGCTGAGGATGGAAGATTTCCGGAGTTTGATTTTGTGCCGGAACACCCACTGGTACGGGTAATACAACAGGTTTTCCAAACTTGAAAAATTCTCTTCGTCCCGCCGCTGCAAGCGGTGTGCGGAAGCAATTTCGAGGAAAGGTTTCGGCTTGCCCAGCCGCCGCAAACGGGCAGCCTGCCGCTGGGGCAATTCAAATAAATTGGCCAATGGCCCGCCTTTAAAGGCATCCGTATCAAAAATTAAAGCGTCTAATTTACCAAATGTGGCTTCAATATCGCCGAGCAGCGGGTGTGCCATCAGTGCCTGCCCTTCACTCGATTCGGGGATGGCCAGCACGAGTTGGCGCTGCGCCAGCAAAAAAGGTCGCTGCCGCTGCCAAACCGTCAGCCGGTTTTCGTCTTGCGGCGTATCTAAGCGGATTTGTTGGGTGGCCAAATAATCGCGCTCAACCGGGTACCACCGGGAGAAAAAATGCACGGCTTCGCGCTGGGTAAAATTCCACCACAGGAGTTGTTCCACCGGCGCGGCTAAGGCAGCAGACTGGTGGCAATAGATCAGCGCGTCGCGTTCCTGCTCCACAAGCCGGGCAGGCGCGGGTTCGTACACGGTGCGCACAACCCGCTCCAATTCAAGATGCGTCAGTTGCTTTTCCGGCAAGGCGCGCAGCAGATCGCGGATGCGCTTGGCCTGTTCGCCCAATACAATCAGGGAAGTATTTCGGCTGCCGCCTGTTTCAAAACTCTGGTGCGCCCAAAGGTGCAGGTAATCGAAAATTTCAATTACCTCCTCAATCGGCACAGTCTGGTGGACATCGTAGCGGCGGCGTTCAAACCAAAACCGGTATTGCCGCCGGATTTCTCCAACCCGGATCGAGCTGTCTGCCTGTGCGCGGGTTTCCAGGTCATCAAAATAGCGCCCGATCGTATAATTCCATGAGTCGCTCAACATGCCGGGCATTTCGGCCATCAGGGCGGCAATGGCGTTGGCCAATTCTTCTTCCAGTGGTTTCACGGCCAAAGACACAAACTCCATCACTTTGAACGGGTTTATCGGATTCCACAGAAAAACCGTGACCAATTTCAACACCTGCAAAGTCGGGCGCGCCGCGGAGGCCGACACAATGCCCATTGCCGGCAGCCCTTCGCGCATCAGTGCGTCTTCCAGCAGGCGACTTTTGTCCGGGATCAGGCACGCGGGCCGAAAAGCGGTATTTTGTTGCAAGAGTTTGGCGGTAAAAACGGCCAGGTCACTGTCGCGTTTGCCGCGAAGCAGGAGGAGGCTGCCGTCGCCGCGGGCAGGACGCCTTTCTATGGATTGGCCGGACAATGCGCGTTGCAAAATGGCAAGGTCCGTGTCTTCTTCACAAACAGCCGGCGGTTGAATGGTTTCGAGCACAACGCCGGTTTCCTGTAATTTAGCAAGTAACCGCCGGTGAACCAAGGGCAGGAAATCGAACGGTTCGTTCAATATTATTTTGGCAATCGGGTGGCGGCGTTTGCCGATTGCGGTCAGGACCGCCTGAATCCGGTCTGCCGTTCCCGGAAGGAAATCGGGCAACTCCTGGATGCGTTGCTCGATGGCAGCGAGGCAAGCCAACCGCTCCGGAATATCTGGGTGCGCCTCAAAATTCCAGCCGGACTGGAGCAATTCGTCGCGGCGTTGCAACAATTCAATGGTTGTTGCAAACTGATCCGCTTCAAAGGAAGCCTTGAAAAACGCGGTGGCGTCGGCTTCAAGGTGTTCGGTCAGCGCCTGGCGGTATTGCCCGATGCGCAGATATTCGTTGTCAGCAGAGTGCCCGCCCATGCCAAAAGCCGCTTCCAGCAGGTGCAACAACCCGGAAGGCCCGGTCCACGCCTCATCGCCCGTCGCATGTTGTGGCAATGGGCAAATCACATCGTCCCATTGTAATCCGAAATGGATGGTCATTTAATCAATTTTGTTGGTTAGCTGTTATTGGGGTTATAAGGTTAAAGTAGAAAGGATAAAGGATAAAGCAGGGGTTACGGTTTCATCATCAAATTATGTGTCCACTTCAAGTTTTCTACTTTATCCTTTAAACTTTAACCTTTATCCTCTTACCGGTTCCAAAATACACAAAACCTACAACTGGGCATTAATTTGCTCCTTCAAAATTTTCCACATGAACCTGATTGATTTTTTCAGCTATGCCGGGACTTTTCTGTTTGCCGTGAGCGGGGCGCTGGCGGCTATGGAGAAAAAGCTGGACGTGTTTGGCGCGTTTGTCATTGCATTGGCCACGGCAGTCGGCGGCGGCACCTTCCGCGATTTGCTGATTGGGAAACAACCGGTGGTATGGTTGACGGATACCTGGTATTTAGTGTTGGTCGCCGCAGCTGTTCCTGTGAGCCATATTTTTAAGGGCAGTTTTCAGAAAATGCGCAAATCCATGTTCCTGTTTGATTCCATGGGCATCGGGTTATTTACCATTCTGGGCATGGAAAGAACGTTGGCCGTTGGCCTGAGTCCGATGGCTGCTGTGTCGATGGGCGCGGTTTCAGCCGTATTTGGCGGGGTGCTGCGCGATATTTTATGCAATGAAATTCCGATTATTTTCCGGAAGGAGATTTACGCAACGGCTTGTATTGCCGGCGGGGTGCTGTACCTGATCCTCGAATCTTGTGTAGATCAACGCTCGTTCAATATGGTCATTACGGTGTGTTTCATCACCGTGATCCGGATATTGGCGGTGAAGCGGCGGTGGCGGCTGGAGTTTAGGTAAAATTTTCATCCATTCCATAAGCAATCCTTCTACTATCTACTATAGACCATCTACCTACTTCCTCTTATCCAACTCCTCCTGCACTTTTTCATACAATTTCCCAATTCTTTTCGGGTCTTTTCGCAGTGCACGCATGGTTTGTTCGAAGGCCTCCTGCTCCACGCCGTGTTGCTTAAAAACATAGCCGTACCAAAGCGCTGCAACGCTGTCTTTTGCGGTTGTTGTGGCGTCCTGGATGGCGACTTCCGCAATATGGACGTCCACAAGGAGCGGCACTAATTTACTTTCCGGAATCTCGGGCGCTTCATTTCCGCTGCCGCAGGCAAAACCGAGCAGGCAAAGTCCGATTAAGAAAATACTTTTTAAGTCGTACACGCTAATACTGTTTGGGATAGTGAAATTCTGTCAGGACGGCAGCCGGTGCATTAAATTCTTTCCAGGAATTGACATTTGCCTCCACCTTAAAAATGCCGCAGGTCGGTACGTTGTCAATGTATTTGTTGGAAAATTGGTTGGCAATGGTCGTGAACGTAGGGTTATGACCAAAAAGCAAAACGGTATCCGCTTCAGCGGGAAGCTTGCTGATGATGTCTGTAATATCTTCCGAAAAAGCTTCGTAAATCCGGGGTTCCAATTTGACGTCCTGGCGGTCTATTTCAAAAGCGTCTGCAAAATACAAAGCTGTGGAATAGGCCCGGGTAGCCGGGCTCGACAGCAACAGATCTGGTTCTACGCCTTTGCTTTTCAAAACATTAGCCATAAGCGGTGCATCCCGCAAGCCCCGCGCTTCCAGGGGGCGTTCAATATCGCGCAGCGTGGGATGATCCCAGCTCGATTTTGCGTGTCGCACGAAATAGATCGTTTTCATGTTCAATGAATTTCCTTTTTAAAACTTGTAAAACCTGCCTGCTGTTGCAAAACAAAGAAAAAAAAATGAGATGCTTGTGGGATTTCGGCGTGGATGACGACCTTTGAGGTTAAATTTTAAGCGCATGTCTTTTCAAAATAAAGTAGTCTGGATCACCGGAGCATCCTCCGGCATTGGCGAACACTTAGCGTATGCTTTTGCCGCCCGGGGCGCCAAGCTCATCCTGTCCAGCCGGAACGAAGCCGAACTGGAACGTGTCAAAAACAAATGTCTGGGCGCGCCGCAGGTATTGATTTTGCCATTGGACGTTGCGCAATTTGACCGCATTCCGGAAGCCGTGCAAAAAGCAGTCGCCGGCATGGGGCAAATAGACATCCTCGTGAACAATGCCGGCATTTCGCAGCGCGCATTGGCCAAAGACTCTGCTTTTGAAGTAGACAAGCGCATTATGGATGTCAATTTTTTAGGAACGGTCGCCATGACAAAAGCTGTGTTGCCCCTGATGCTGGCGCGAAAATCCGGGCAGATCGTCGTCATCAGCAGCGTGATGGGCAAAGTCGGGTTCCCAGGCCGCTCAGCCTATGCCGCTTCCAAACACGCCCTACATGGATTTTTCGACACGCTTCGGGCAGAAGTTTATCGGGACAACCTCAAAGTCACCATCCTTTGCCCCGGCTATGTGCAAACCAATGTTACGGTTAATGCTTTGAAAGGCGACGGTACTCCGACCAATGTCATGGCTGAAGAAACCCGAAACGGCATCCCTGCCGACGTGTTCGCGATAAAGGCCCTGCGCGTCATTGAAACCCAAAAAGAAGAAGTGGTGATTGGCGGGAAAGAAACGCTTGGCGTGTATCTAAAGCGGTTTTTGCCGGGGGTGCTGTCGGGAATCATCCGCAAACGGGAAGTGGGCTAGTTTTTGTCTTTATAGTCCGATAGCTGCGTTCGTGTCGCATT
>JBJXFD010000622.1:0-9952 GCA_046153985.1 Saprospiraceae bacterium | reverse complement strand
TTCGTTCAGGGCGTCTGTAACCGTTAATTGGTAGGTCGTGGTGGTATTGGGGCTTGCAAAGGGAAAGCGGCAGGTGGTGCAGGACAAACCGGTTGCAGGCGTCCAGAGGTAGCTATAAGGCTCGGTGCCGCCGCTTATATCCGGCGTTAATTGTACCGATGCGCCTGGGCAAATGAAGGTATTTGCTCCCAGGCCAACCGTTAATTGCGCCGCCGCCCTGTTTGGGAAGCCGATTAGGTAAAACAGCGCGCTAAGGGCAAAGAGTCGGGAAAGCAGGGTGTGTAGTCGCATGGGAAAAGTTTTGGTGGTGAACGTAAGCATAAAAATCTGATTTGTCATGATACAAACATCCGGCAGAAATTCGATTCCGGCAAACTGATTTTTAAAGAGTTGTAGAATGTTTGTTGTAGATAAAAGAAGCTGTTTTAACCAAATCGCTGCATGGAAATAGATTTAAATAATTGATTATTAATCATAAATTTGATCAATGCTGTTTAATTTATTGTTACAAATTTTTAAATTTGTAGAATTCAATAGCCTTCAGTGATGCAAAAAAACCTGCTCTTTGAACTGATTTCTACCCTCAAGCCATCGGAGGTGGCCGAAGCAGGGCGTTGGTTGGCCTCTCCGGCACACAACCTGCGGGAAGACGTACAACGGCTTTTTAGTGCATTGACCGAGTCCGATACCTTGCAGGCAGGTGCATTCAACCGCATGGATCTTTGGGAAAAGATGTTTCCCGGGGTGCTTTACAACGATCAGGAATTCCGGTTGCGTTGCAGTTACCTGTTGCGGGCATTGGAAGACTGGATGGCCTGGAAACGCTGGCAGGAAGAACAACTCTACCGGGCCAATTACGCACTGGCCGCTTATCGCGAACGCGGCTTGGAGCGCCATTTTCACAAACGGCTTTCTTTGGCACGACAGCGTTTGGAACAATCCCCCCTGCGTTCCCCCGATTATTACTTAGCGTTGTACGATTTTGAATCAGAGGTGTATCATCAGGACTCGGTTGGCGAGCGGCAGCGCCCCAAAAACCTGCAAGCCCAGGACGACGCCCTCACCTGCGCCATGATCAGCCTCAAGCTGCGGCAGGCTTGTTTTGCCCAAGCCCATCGGCAGGTTTCCGACACCGATTACCGCATTGCTTTGATCGAAGAAGTATTAGTTTGGGCGTCGCAATTGCCTTATGCCGAGGCGCCGGCCGTGTCCGTTTACCGGGAAGCCTACCACACCCTCACCCGGCCCGAAGACGATGCGGCCTTTATCCGCTTCCGCGAAGCCATGATCCGCTGTTTTTCCAATTTTCCTGCGGCTGAAATGCGCGACCTGCTCCTGCTGGCGCTCAATTCCTGCATCCGTCGCATCAACCAGGGGCAGCGGGCGTTTTTGCGCGAAGCATTTACCATCTACAATTTGGGGTTGGAAAGCCAGTTGCTGCTCGAAGACGGCTGGATCACGCCGTACACCTACAACAACATCGTCGGCATCGCCATCCGGCTGGAGGAACTGGCCTGGGCGGATGATTTTGTGCAGCGCTATTGCCAACATTTGGAGCCGGAACACCGCGACCTGCATTTTGCCCTGAACGCTGCAAGGTTGGCTTACGCCAGAAAAGACTACCGCGCCGCTTTGCTGCACCTGCAAAGTGCCGATTACCGCGATTTTTTCCACAACATGATGGCGCGGGTGCTTCAAATAAAAATTTATTACGAAACGGGCGAAAATGAACTCTTAGCTACTCATCTCAAAAACACGCGCGCTTTTTTGCGCCGCCGGCGAACGCTGAGTTACCACGAAAAAAACTACCTCAATATCCTGCAATTGACCGAACAACTGCTGCGCCGCAATGCTTTTGACCGCACCACCGCCCAACGCCTGCGCGATCGCATCCTCGCCACCGACCCGCTCACGGAAAGGGAGTGGTTGCTGGCGCAATTGTAGCGGGTAGTTCTTATGTTTGCAGTTAAACAACCAACACCAACACCATGCTATCTTCATTCTTCAGCTACAATCAAAATTTCGTCATGTTCGGGCACGAGCACTTGACCGTGTTGATTCTGACGGTATTGTTCTCCATCTTGCTGCCGCTTTACGCGAAAAAATACCTGAGCTTGAGCGCCCAGATCAACATATCGCGCTTCATGGCCGTCCTGATTTGTTTTTCGGTGGTATTTTACATCATTGTCCGCATGGCGCACGGCTATTTTGACCCCAAAACCGACCTGCCGTTTGATTTATGCAACATCGTCGGGCTGGTTTTGCCTTTCCTGATGTGGCGGCCTTCCTACCGGGCGCACGAAATCCTGTATTTCTGGATCCTGGCCGGCACTTTGCAGGGAGTGCTTACCCCGCATTTGATGGACAGCTTCCCGACGTTTACATTTTTTAAATTCTGGATTACGCACAGCGGGTTGGTCATTTATACCATTTACATCTCGGTAGTGTTCCGGTTTTATCCCACCCGCAAAAGCATCCTGCGCGCATTTGTAGCCATCCAGGTTTACGCCGTGCTGATGTTTCTGATCAACTTAGTCGTTGGATCCAATTACGCCTACCTGCTGCACAAGCCGCCCACGGCGTCGCTGCTCGATTTGTTCGGCCCGTGGCCGTGGTATATTCTGGTGCTGGAGGCGCTCGCGCTGGTTATTTTCGGGTTGTGTTATTTGCCGTTTTGGCGGGCGGAACGGGGAAACTTGACCGAACCTGTTGCGCCTTCATAAGCGGACTGAGTTTAGTTGATTTGGAAATTTGAAACTTTGGGGTACATTTACATAGTGAAACAACCGCCATATGAACCTTATGCCTTCTCTTCTCTGCCATTTATCGGTTCAGCAGTTGCGTAAAGCCAACGAGGATGGTTGGCTTTACGCAACTGCTGTTTGGGTGTCAAGTGTTGACAAAACGGGTTTTTACGCAATAGGGTCTATAGGAGGAGTTGACGGCAAACCAGAGTTCGCTGAAACCATAAAAAATAAAAAGCATGTCAAATCAAGAATTTTTATTTACCCTAATAAGTATTTTAGTTGGTATAGCCATAACCCAACTATTAAAGGGACAGACACTACTCTTGAAAGATTATTTCCATCAATCCAAGCAAAAAAATATTGGCAAGCGTTGGTGGTGGAGGCTTTTGTGGTCTGTAAACTTAGTTTTGTTAATTGTTCAGTACATTTGGGGATTCAGATTAGAAATTGATAAAATTACAGAATTTTGGAAATTTATTTATTTCCTGACGATACCTGCATTGATTTACGGTACTGTAAATTATATGTTTCCTGACAATGTTGAAAATTTATATAAAGATGAAGAAAATGAGAAGGATGAAGAAAAAAAGGAAAAAATATTTTTAAGGCGAATCAATTTATTTTATTGTTTATTTTTAGCATGGATAATTTCGACAATTCCTATGAATTTTTCTATTAGAAAAGATAAAAAAGTAGCACTAATAAATGCGGAAAAAATAATGGAAAAATATAAGTCTGCTAATTGTAACGATACTTTGAAAATGAATGATTTGCCAATTAATTTTACAATTAAATCACTTAATCAATTAGGGCTGAATAACGCTGCAATAAAATACTTGAAAACTGAGCAAACAGATTTAGATAAAATTGATTCAAAAAATATCAGGGTATTGGAAGTGGTTGTAGAAAGAAGCGCACTTGATAGAAAAATCGAAAAATTACGTCAAAATGACTTCGAGACAATTATGGGATTTTTATTGAAAAGCGTATGTATTATTTTATTGGCAGTAGCATGGTTCATTAAATCGAAAAATAAAGAAAAGGCAGCACTTATTAACATTGACTTTGCTGTTGTAATATTTTCAATTTTAATGATACTATACTATTTTATCATAAGAATTGAATAAAATTCATCGAACAAACCATGGTCGCACATGGCGGCGAAAGCCTACCCCGAAAAGCCAACGCTTACCGCCACGTCGCCCATGCCACCGTTACCTAAAAAACTAAATAAATTTGGCGCGGTAAAGTAAAACCTGAATACATGAGGATAATCTAATTGAGTATCATTGGCTAAATTTTAATTTGCTCAATAAACAACAAGCCGTATCTTAGTGCTGTCATGTTCGGATGTATCATACAAGCAACAAAATAAGGCTTGTGTTTTACCCGGCGATCATTTATTGCTATGAAAATTAAAAACAATGGGTATGAAAAAACTCCTTGGCATTTTTGCCGTATTGTTCACAACACCCTGCCTTGGGCAATGGACAACCTTAAACATTCCATCAACCGGACGCTACGATGATGTTTTTTTCATCAACACCACAACCGGGTGGACGGCGGGTGGAGGAGGTATTTTCAAAACAACCGACGGCGGCAATACCTGGGCCTTTCAGTATACACCAGATGAATATTTGCGCTGCATTGAGTTTGCAACACCCGAATTGGGTTTTTGCGGCTCCCTCGATTCGTCCCTTTTCAAAACAACGGATGGCGGAGTCACCTGGACGGATGTGGCGGGGAGCATTTCCCCTGTGCCGCCGGGGATTTGCGGATTGAGCATTCCGGCGCCCAATGTAATTTACGGCTGCGGCGCATACTTTTCTCCGGCTTACGTGATTAAATCGACCGATTCGGGCAACACCTGGACCTCCATTGATTTGTCGGAATACGCAGAAAGTTTGGTGGACATTCATTTCGTAAATGAAAACATCGGCTTTGTTTCCGGTACGGCGAATCCTCCTTCCGATGGCGGGGTTATCCTCCTTACCATGAACGGCGGGGCTTCCTGGATGGTGAGGCACAAAACCGGGGTTCCTCACGACAGGGTCTGGAAACTGCAAACGCCGGATGGCCTGCACTTTTTTGGGGCCATTGAGGCGTTGCCGTTTATCAACATTACCACAAGGATCGTAAAATCGTCTGATGCAGGGTGGACCTGGAATTACCGGTTGGTAGACGACGTACACCGACACATGCAGGCGGTTGGGTTTATGACTCCCCTCCACGGTTGGACCGGTGGAGACGGATATCTGTACGAGACGACCGACGGCGGCAATACCTGGAACCTCGTCAATCCAGGCATTGGTCATTCATATAATCGCTTTTTTAAATTGAATGACCAAACAGCTTTCCTGAGCGGCGTGCAAATCTACAAATATTCGTCAGGCACCGTGACGGCAAACACTGAACCGGAACCTGTGAATACCGCCACTTCGCTGCGCGTTTTTCCAAATCCGGCGAGCGAACGATTTGAGGTGGAAGTAGAAATTCCGCGAAGAACGAATTGCAAGCTCGAACTTTTTGCTTCGGATGGGCGGTTGGTCCGCAACATACACGGAAAACCGGTTGAAAAAGGCAGCTATACCTTCGTGGTGACGCTGGAAAATTTGCCGGCCCAAGCCTATTATCTGGTGTTGAGAACAGATGAGGAATACCTCTTCCAGGTGGTGGAGAAGCAGTGAAGACTCCGTACGATATGAGAGCTTGTTTGGAATTTCGATGAAGTCAATCAAGGAATCCCGTTCACGCGATGGCAGTAGCTGAGCTGGTAGCTGAGCGTAGTCGAAGCCAGTCGAAGCTCCGCCTCGCATTTACAATTCCTTGGGCGCTGCCCTACACAATACGCCCTCTTTCCACGCGTTTTGCTTTACAATTCAAAACACCTGCGCTGGAACAGTTGGGACATCCTGAACTCATCCCCGCAAATCCAAAATCCTTTTCAACTTCCCCCCCTCACTCCTCGGAATCTCCCCAACTGCATGCAACTTCACCCGCATCGAAATACCAATATTGTCCTTGATTTTGCGCTGCAAATGCACCGCCAATTGGTCCCTTGGATCGCCATCGTGCGGGTTCATGACCTGCTGATGGGACTCTGCAATTTCCACCTTCACCTCCACTTCATCCAGCGTGCCGGTGCGGGTCACTACCAACTGGTAATGCGCCGACAGCTCCGGAATGTCACTGATGAGGGCCTCCACCTGGGTGTGAAACAGGTTCACGCCGCGGATGATGAGCATGTCGTCGGAGCGGCCCATGATGGGCGACATCTTGATGTGCGTGCGTTTGCCGCCCCGGTCGTAGTGCAGGCTGCAAATGTCGTTGGTCCAGTAGCGCAGCAACGGCATGGCTGCTTTGGTGAGCGTGGTGAATACCAGCACGCCTTCTTTGCCTTCTGACAGCGGTTCGCCGGAATCTTTGTCCACCACCTCCGGGAAAAAATGGTCTTCCCAGATATAGCTGCCGCTCCCGCGCTCGTCCACGTCTTCCTGCGAAACGCCCGGACCAATGATTTCGCTCAGTCCGTAAATATTGGTGGCGCGCACGCCCAACCCCTGTTCCACATACGTCCGCATCGTTTCCGTCCACGGCTCAGCGCCCAGCACGGCGTAGCGCAGGTTGAATTCGGCGAGGTCAAGCCCACGCTTGGCCACTTCCTCGGCTAAGGTTTGGGCGTAAGACGGCGTGCAGCAGATCATCTCTGCGCCAAAATCACAGAGCAAGAGCAACTGCCGGTCGGTCATGCCCCCGGAAACAGGCACTACGGTCATGCCAAGTTTTTCGCCGCCGTAGTGCAAGCCCAGTCCGCCTGTGAACAACCCGTATCCATAAGCATTGTGCAGGATCATGCCCGGCTTTCCGCCCGCGGCTGCCAGCGACCGCGCCACCACTTCCGAAAACAGGTCAATATCTGCCTGCGTGTAGCCCACCACCGTTGGTTTGCCGGTGGTGCCGCTGCTGGCGTGGATGCGTACGAGCTCGGTGCGCGGGGTAGCCAGTAAGCCGAAAGGGTAGTTGTCGCGGAGGTCGGTTTTGTAGGTAAACGGGAGCTTGTGGAGGTCTTCCACCGTCCGGATGTCTTTGGGCGCGATGTTCAAGGCATCAAATTGGTTGCGGTACCACGGGATTTGGCGGTAAATACGTTCCACGAGGTTGCGCAGGCGTTCATTTTGCAAAGCCCGGAGCTGTGGCAAAGGCATGGTTTCTATGGCAGGATTGTAGAGCATACTGGTGTTTTATGGTTGAAACCAAAAATGGGTTCGATATTAGAAGCCGTGGCAACGCTGGCGGGAAGTTTGTCGCAATCTCCCCGCTACACTGTCGGCATCGCTGCCTACCGGCTCAAAAGAATGACCCTATATTTGACTTAAAAATACGCAAAGACTCGTTATTTCATTTAAAACACCGTCGCATGTCGCCAGAAAAAAATAAACCTGAAACGATTGACGCCTACATCGCTGATTTTCCCGAACCTGTTCAGCAATTGCTTCAGGAAGTTCGCGCTACCATCCGCGCAGCAGCGCCCGAAGCAGCAGAAACCATCAGTTACCAGATTCCTACGTTTACCCTGAACGGGAAAAACTTAGTCCATTTCGCCGCTTTTAAAAACCATATCGGGTTTTATCCCGGGCCAAGCGGTCTTCTTGCCTTCAAAGATGCGCTTTTGGGTTATGCCGGCGCCAAAGGTTCCGTACAATTTCCGATCAATCAGCCCTTGCCATTAGAGACCGTTGCCGGAATTGTCAAATTTCGGGTGCAGGAAGATTTGGAACGCGCCAGCTTAAAAAAACAAGCATCTGCCAGACAGGGCTTTGCGGCTTTGTCGGCGCCAGCGGGTAGGGCGTTGGAAAATAAAGGCATTCGAACCCCGGAACAACTCTCCGGGTACACCGAAGCCGAAATTTTGGCGCTACATGGCATGGGGCCGGGGTCCCTGCCCAAACTCCGGCAGATCCTGGCTGCAAGTGGGCTGGCATTCAAAAATGCCTAAAAAGGTGTATACTTGCAACAAAACCAACGCCATGTTCAAAGCCAACCTCATCAACAGCCCTTCGTATTACAAGGTGCGCCGTTTTACCTTTTTAATGGCCTTGTATCCCAGTGCGCTTGTGATTGCCATCATCCTCATTTCCAATGGCTTTTCCTGGTATGCTGCGGCGCTGGTTTTTCTGTTGAGCATGGGCATAGATTTTTGGAAAATAAGAGCAGAAAAAAAGGTCAGATCCCTCTCCACCGGCAATCAAATCGAAATCAGCGACGAGGCCATCCGCATCCTGGGCACCTCCGGGGAAGTCGTGGAAACGTTAAAAGTAGCCGACGCTTCGGGCATTTTGGTCAAAGAAGCCTACGCCATACCCGGCGATACCCTGGCTGGGCTTTTTAAAGAAGCACAGGGCAAACCGCTGCAAAATTTCATCGTCTACCAGGCCGGGCCAAAAAAGGTGCGCTACGATTTTGTCATCGAATCCTATTACATGATCGAGCAGTTGAAAAAAGTGATCCATGGCTGGCAGGAGAGGGGGGTGGAGGTTGGGATGGTGGAGCGGGGTTGACACACGAAGCCGTCCTACGACTTGAAGTCGTAGGACGGCTGGCGACGGAGCCCGTTTTTCTGTGCCAGTGTTTTTTAGTAATCTGGTTCTTCTATGCATGAAAATTGTAATTGGTTGTCAATTACAGTTATATTTATTGCCAAAAAATTTCCGGGGCGATTTAAACCCATTTTGGAAGTAATCCAATTTTCTCTGCTTCTGATTTATTAATTGGTTCAAGTTCGACCAGTTCAGGTATTTTAACCAATCTCACTTTATCAGGAAGTTTGTTCGTATAGGTTTCATATGAAATTATGTCACCTTTTCTTTCAATTTCCTCACCGTGAAAATTGAAATGTTTTACAGTCTTGTTTATAACTGTACAAATGTAAATGTCGTGTTTTTCTTGATATATAAAGAGTAAATGATTCTTGTACCATTCTATTAATAAACAACGACATCCAAAAACAGGATTATATGTGAATGGTATCCACACGAATTCAATACCACATTCATATATTTTCAATAGGTGATTGTCTCTTTTACTTGATTGAAACCAAGCAATTTTATCCGTTTCAATCGCTATATTCTCTTCATAAATTGAACACTCGTCGCCATTCTCATCTGTCCATAGCAATTGATTCCATAAATTATCATTTAAACTTTCCGTTTTGACAATCGGTTCATAGTTGTTTTGGCTTAAAATTTTGAAAGCTTGTTTGATTTTTTCCATTTGTAATGGTTTTACAAAATTACCACATAACGGTTTTCGGCTTGGCGATGTGGCGGATTTTTAGCACTGAAGTTCAATAGAATTCCTGCTGCTGAACCTTGTACAAATGTTTCATAGAAGCACTTCAGCCGCCATATTGCCAAACCGATGTTAGCGGGTCGTTGTTTTTACACTTTGTCCACCATAAATGATTAACCAAATAGCAAAAGTTATTTCCCAAAGTCCACCGAGTCCAAGAAGATACATACTCCATTCCTTTCCAAATAACTCCATTAAAAAGCCAAAGGAAAAAATTGCATAACCTACCGCTCCCCAAATTGCTAACCAAGACGGTGAAATTTTGTGTTTATGCAATGTCAAACACATTGGAATACTACCAAGTCCTAAAACCAACATTGCAAGAAAATATCCTAAGTCGTCTGAAATTTTTCCGTTAAGGAATAATGTTAAAACTAGGCTTGCAAGGGCTAACGCTTCAAATACTCTGGTATAAAGGTAAACATTCCCAACTAGTAAATTGTATTGGTTCAATGTTTTTCTAAATAAAATTCCGATAAAGAGAACCATTACAGAGTTTGTAATGATTAGTAATGCACCTAAATATTTTTCTGTGTTGTCTGTACTTTCGAATAAATATCGTCCAAAACCATAGGCTAAAAATGCCAATAGAAAAAAAGACCCAATGGTTCGGGCTTTATAAATGCCACTTGAAGTGTTTTTGTTTTTTAACATATACATTCAGTTAATTTGTTCCAAAATAAATAAGTCCGCTTATAAGTAATAGTAAAATCCATTGTCCGAGTTTTAAGGGCGTTGTTGCATGAAACAATCCTGTACTGTGAAAGTAGATATTTGCCAAATTTTTTCAAAAATAGTGTTGATTATTTGAGAATAATTTGGCTTCAAGAGGCTTTCTCCAAACAGGAAATGTTCAT
>JBJXFD010000620.1:0-5757 GCA_046153985.1 Saprospiraceae bacterium | reverse complement strand
ATGAACATTTCCTGTTTGGAGAAAGCCTCTTGAAGCCAAATTATTCTCAAATAATCAACACTATTTTTGAAAAAATTTGGCAAATATCTACTTTCACAGTACAGGATTGTTTCATGCAACAACGCCGAACTATATTATGGAATAGTAGAACATCGAAAAAACATAACCCCGATTAGAGGGATCGATTATGCCAATCATGTTCCTCATAAAATAAACCCAATTCCGCCAGATAAAATATTCAATGCCTGGAAAAGAGATTATGAGACCATGCAGGAAAATATGATTTACAAAGAATCGCTTCAATTTGATAAACTGATAGAGAGAATAAAGGAGCTGAAAGTACGAATCAACAATTTAACATAGCCAAAGTGCCATAATCACATCAAAATCAACAAATTAACCACCAAGCTTCCTGCCCCCCCATCTCCGTTCCACGCTCATACTTCTCATTAATCCCTCCCTTGCGCGTCGCATAAATCAAAACCCCACACATTCCCGCCGAAAAACAACCTGTTTTCTGGCGGAAACACCTCTTTTTTCACACATTCCCGCCGAAATAAAGCACGAATCATGGCGGAAATCACTGGAAGAAAGGAAGAAACCGATCAACAAAGATTTTCAATTTGAAATCCGCTGAATCGGAGTTCAGCGGTACGCTACCTCAAAATTACCAGCTTCCCAATCCCCTTCTTAAAATACCCGTCCGTTCCATTTTCATACTTTTCATAATCCTTGCCCTGCGCGTCTTTGGCGAAAACCTGGTAGAGGTAAACGCCGTTGGCTAAGCGGTCGCCGTAGGTGTCGGTGCCGTCCCAGACGAAGTCGGTGCGGTGGGTGCCGATTCTAAGCGGGCCCAGCTCGGCTTGCGAGATTTCGCGCACCACGCGCCCGGAGACCGTCATGATGCGGATGGTGAGTTGCGCGGGCGGTTCTTCCCCGGTAAGGGTATAAACGAATTGGGTGGACGTAGAGAACGGGTTTGGGTAGTTGAACACATTGGAGATTTTCGCCGCCGTTTCCACTTCAAACGAGACCCTGTAGTCCAAATTTCCGCTGGCATTGCCGGTGACGTCGCGGCCCTGCACAGTGAGTTCGTACGTCCCGGATTGCAGGAAATGCGGCGTAAATTCCACCGAAGCGCGGTTTTGGCGCGTCAAATCCGAAGCATCTGCGGGGATGAAGCGCACGCGGGGATCGCTGAACGGGATTTCCGTCACGTCGGTCGCGTCGGGGTAGCGCAGCAGCAGCTTCAGCACTGAAGTATCGGCTAAGGCCAAGAAAGGGTTTTCGTCGCGCAGCGAAATGGCGATGAACGGTTTGGCGGAAACGAGGTCGCCATCCATGATCGGAGTGCCGTCGAAGGTGACCTCCACCAGCGGGTTGCGTTTGTCGCGTTCCACAAAAAAATCGTAAAACCCGAAATTATTGAGGTGGGACAGCTCGGGTTGATCGTTATCGGGGTTGATTTCGAGGGTCAGTTTTTGTCGCCCGGACAAGTTTCGCGTGTCAATATTGAGGGAAACGACCAAGGTGTCTTTCCCCGGCAAGGGCCTCATCCGGAAGCTGCGGCTGAGCAGGTTGTTGGCCTCGTCGGTGAGTACGTAGCGCACCAGCAGGCTGTCCATATTGTATTCGCTGAGGTTGCGCGCAGCGATTTGCACGCTGACCGGTTCGCCCTGCTGCACGGTGTCGCGCTGGAACCGGAAATACGCCACCGGATCGAGAGCCGCTTCTGGCAGGCCTTCGTATAACACGCGCCAGTGGCGAAGTTGCGGGGCCGTGCGCAGGAACGTGTCGGCAGCGTTAAGCTGGAGGCGCAGGTAGGGAAACTCCGCTGCGTTGATCCAGTCAATCGTCGTATCCTGAACAGCGAAGTCATCCAGGAGCAATAGTTGCGAACTGTCGGCCCGAACGCCGTATACATCGAGCGAATACCGGTCTTCGATATTCGTTTCGGCAACTTTCCAATGCAGCGAACTCCACTGCTGTGCAGGCCCGGCCAACTTTGAGCGCACGGCGCCTTCGTCCCAGAATCCTTCTAAAAGAAAGGTCTTGCGAATGACTTCACCATTCGGAACCATTTGTTCAAAAACAGGGAAGCCTGGGTCGTCTTTTTTGTAAAAAATCAAATACGGTTGGGGGCCGGTAGTGGCCGTTTGCCGGATCAGGGTGGCGCCCTGTTGTTCCAGCAACCGGAAAATATTAGTCCCAAAAACAAGGGAGTCGGCAGCCCATTGTTCCGGCTGATAATGGTTACTTCCGTTTTGCACCGAGTAGATGAGTACATAATGGCCGGAAGGCACCGTATCCCGCAGAAAATTGATCACCGATTCCCGCCTGGCCTGCGTTTGCGTAGAAAAAGGAAAAGTTGCCCACTCATTCGCCCAGGGTGCGCCCAACTGGCTGCCGTAAAAGCCGGGGTCATCGTTCTGCCAGGCCCTAATGGTAACAGGATCGAATACGCTGATGTTGAGGCCGCCATTAACAAAAGGGCCTTCGGCAGCCAGGTATTGATAAGGCGTATTGTTGATGGCCAATAGCGGAGTAATGCCGGGATAGACGCCATTTTTGATTTCTATGGTTTTTACGTCATCCAAAAATTTAAATTGGCGGGTCGTATCGGATATTTCCATGTCAAAAAAATCATTCTCTTTGAACTGGAAATGGTGCGACTGGTTCCAGCCGTTGGGGCTGTCGCCGACGTAGAGGAAAGAAGCGTTTCGCCAGATATAGCCGAAATTCGTCGTAGTATCGGGGCTTACCCGCCAATAATAAACGGTGCTGTCCTGCCAGAGCGCTTCAGGCGCCCATTGCAGCAGTCCGCCTTTTTGCCGGAGTGTGGTGCGCTTCAGTTGGGGGCTGTTGAACAACTTCGTCGTGTCTAACTCCATCAGGTAGCTGCGCTCGGGGGCAAAAGCATCCGAAGTGGAGGCGTATAGCTGAACCGGCTGTTGGTTGACTATCGAAAAATCGGGCGGATAAACCGGACTGACGCCGTTGTCGAAAATATACAGGGGCGCTCCCGGTTCGCCCGAAGCGCCAATGAGTTCGTTGTTTTGCTCGGCATCGGGCAGCGGCATTTCGTCAATGGCATTATCCGGGTCCAGCGTGACGTAGAAGCGGTTGGCGCCGGCGCCCAATTTGCCCAAAACCGGCGCCCGAAGCGTTAGGCTGCTTTCGTATCGGGGCGCAGGCACTTTTAGCCGGGCGGTCTCCACTTCGCTTCCGTTTGGCAGGATGCGGTTGACCAATACGTCTAAACTATCCGCAGACGCCCTGCCTGCGTTGAAAACATCAAAGCGGAATTCGAGGCTATCCATTTGTGTGTCCACAATTTCCGGAGTGAACTTTACGCTGCTGCCGGGTATAAAAAAGTCCGGCTTGGTGGCAGGCGAAATCACTAAGGCAGGGTCGCCATTGAGGGTCATTTGCTGCACCACAGGGCGCATGAATGTACCGGTGTTGTCAAAATGCACGGTGGTTGCCCGAAGCGCATCGCCAATGCCTTTGCCGTAATTGTCGTTCCCTAATTCCGTATAAAATTCTTTGGTATAGTTGTAAAGCGCGGATATCTGCCCCAGGTTTATCGCAGCGAGAAAAGCCAATGCCCCTTTGTCCGTCTGGAAGACAAATTTTTCCCCTATCGTTTTGGAACTCCGGTGAATAGCTCCCGTATAACACCCCAAAGCGATCATGAGCGGGTATCGGTTTTCATTGCGGTAATTAGCCGGATCGTCCAAACTGAAATCAAAGTTGTTGGCATCGGAATGCCCAAAAAAAGTGACGATGGAAGCGCCGGCATTGATGCGGTTGGTAATCACTTCCGATTGCGAATACTGGATGGGGTCGGGGCTGGTTTTGTGAAAAGCAAAGGTTTTGGCGCCGAAGTCGCTTTGCTCCAGCACCGCGGCCATATTTGCCAAATGGTTGCGAATGATGTTCTGTTCCGGCACGAAGCCGCCACCGCCCAGGTGTACGATTTGTTTGTGCCACAGCCGGTCTTCCGCGCTGCTTTGACTGAACGGCATTTCGTGGTCGCGCACTTTATCCAAATAGAGGCGCACTTCGGTAGGCGTTTCGGCGGGAATGCGCCCGACAGCCATCACCGGAACCATCGTAAAATTATCGGCCAGCAGCAGGTTATCCGAACCTAAGCGACCAAAAGTTGGCACAAAAAAGCTGTTATTATTGGCATTTGCCAATTGTGTCGGCGTGCGCACATTTTCGTAGGTACGCCCTTTCCCGATCAGCAGCACGTAGCGCGGATCGCTCCATGTTTTTTTTGCAAAATGGGCGAAATTGCGGATAGACAAGGGGTGCCTTTGTACGCCGTAGGCGAATTGGTCGTAAAGCGTTGTCACGTCTGCCACGACCGTGCGGTAGCCCCCACCTTCCGGTGTGCTGCGGTATTGGGCGTATTCTTCTATAGGATTGCCGCCTGAGCCGTCGTTATACAGGCGTTTATTCGAGATGATGATGAACTGCGCATCTGTGTTTAAATAGTCCGTAAAAGTCACCGGCAGCAAACTCGTTACCGTGCGGTAGCCGGAAGCGGCATTTGCTAAAAACAAATCGCGCGCGCCCGTAGCGGCAGGCAATTTGAATTTGATTTTGCCACTTTCTATGATGCCTTCAAGGCGCAGACGGTTGCTCAGGTCGTAGAGGATCGGCGCCACCGCGCCCGCGTCGAAGTTTTCTATTTCCAAATATTGCTCGCCGCCGTTGCCTTGTATGGTGAAAGCAAAAACGGTTTTGTTGTCGAAGTTGAAGGCCCGCGGGTGGCGCAAACGCGCTACCGAAACCGAATAGCGGTCATTTGCGGAGGCAGCTCCGGTCAAGACGATTTTTTCCATAGCAGTGAGCGCTGAGGCGGCTTTGCTGATGATCGGATTGACCAAACGGTATCCGTTGAAATCTTGCGCGAAAGCTTCGGCGTCATTGATGGCGATTCTGAGCTGGTGCGGATGGTTGCTGGAGAAGATGCGCAAATCGAATTGGGCATCCACGCCTGCCCCTGCGAAGTTGAATTTAGGTAGCATATTGATGGTCTGGCTATTGGCCATTCCACTACCGTAGCCTTCTCCTTCCTGAAAGGCCGATTCGAGACTTCCGTCCGACAGCTCTCTTTTTTGACTGCCGGCGGAATTGACGATTTTTTCTTCATGCCAAAACCACGGTTCCGGCGCAGGCAAATCATTGATTATGTTGGGCGTATTCTGGTAGCGCAGGGGCGTTTGTGGGCCGGAAATGTCCCATGTCAGGAAATAAAAAGCGGTGTCGGTGATGAGGCTGAATTCGGGGTTGAACAATTCCGTATCCGGATTTTTATAGAGGTGCCGATCGATTTCGGCGCGGTTTTTTTTGCCAAAAAACTCAACATAATCGCCGGCAGCAAGCGTGCCGGAAGGGTTGCTGAAGTAAAGCGGAACTTCGCGGCCCATGGCATACAATCGGAAGGTTGCATCCGCAGGAATGCCCTGCGCGGCCAACGTTTCGTAAGGAATGCGCAGCACGCCGTCTTCCGCCGTGGCGATTTTGAAATAGGGCCGGTCGTAGCGGATCCACTCGTTGCCGTAGAGCGTATCCGTGCCGTTCCACATTTGCGCCTTAGCGGCAAAGCAAGACAGGGCTAAGAGCAGTGCTGTGTATAAGTATCTCATTTTCATAGGGCGCCTGTGTTTTTCTCAGGTTGCAAAGTTAACGGAATTTTGGATTGGGAGTGTAAAGGGAACCGGGGATACAGTCTCCTTAGAGACA
>JBJXFD010000619.1:0-5482 GCA_046153985.1 Saprospiraceae bacterium | reverse complement strand
CTGTTTTTATTAGCATTCCACCGATTGGTGGCTTCGAAACACTTGTCCTGGTAAAAGATGAAGCTGTATATCTACCAATTACTAACCTTTTCGATTTTTTAAAAATAAAGAATATCCCTTCTACAGGATTAGATTCCGTTTCAGGCTTTTTTATAAATCCCCAGGCTAATTTCTTTATTCACAAAACCGATCATGTTATCCATTTTCAGGATAAAGTTTATACGCTTGAAGCGTATGATCTTATCCAAACAGAAACCAACCTCTACTTGAAATCTCCTTATTTTGGAAAAGTGTTTGGTCTTGATTGTGTTTTCAGTTTCAGGAACCTCTCGGTTACCTTGACCAGCAAGCTTGAATTGCCCGTAATTCGTGAAATGCGACAAGAAGAGATGCGAAACAACCTCAATCGGCTAAAAGGAGAAGTAAGCGCTGATACGACTATTGGCCGGAGCTATCCATTCTTCAAATTTGGCACGGTCGACTGGTCCGTAAGAGCCACACAAGAAATTAATGGTGATGCTCAAACCCAGCTTAACCTGACAATGGGAGTAATGATTGCAGGCGGTGAAGCTGAAGTTTCTCTTAACTACAATAGTGAAGTTCCATTTACCGAACAGCGCCAATATTACCTCTGGCGCTATGTTAATAACAATTTTAAACCAATAAGGCAGGTAATGGTAGGGAAAATTTCGACCCCGTCTATTGCTTCCATCTATAATCCGGTTATAGGCGTGAAATTTACCAATACACCAACAACTTTCAAACGTTCTTTAGGCACTTACACGCTTAGCGACAGGACAGAACCAGGATGGATTGTGGATTTGTATGTTAATAATATCCTTATCAATTATGTAAAGGCGGATGCTTCCGGTTTTTTTACCTTCGAAGTACCCCTTGTCTATGGAAATTCCATGGTTAGTCTTTGGTTTTTCGGTCCATGGGGCGAAGAGCGCACACGTGAACAAAATATTAATATTCCGTTCAATTTCCTTCCCAAAAATACGATGGAATATACGGTTAGTGCAGGTATTGTTGAGGACCCGGATAAAAGTAGATTTTTACAAGCCCGTATTAACTATGGGCTTACCCCCAGTCTCACAGTAGGAGGTGGCGTTGAATACCTTTCGTCCTTGACACCCGAGTCTGCCATGCCTTTTATTAATACTTCACTCAGGGTATTTAACAACCTCCTTTTTTCAGGGGAATATATTTATGGGGTCAGAACCCAAAGTACGCTCACGTACCAGTTTGCTTCGAATTTACAATTTGCCCTGAATTATACGAGATATAACAAGGATCAAAAGGCAATAAACCTGAACTACACCGAAGAACGTAAGTTAACCCTGTCAATGCCTCTGCGGATACATAAATTTTCATCCTATCAACGATTTTCATTTTATCAGGTTATTTTTCCCAGGTCAACATACAAAAAAGGGGAATGGCTATTCTCTGGTTTTTTTTGGGGCGTAAATACAAACCTTTCAACTCATGCATCATTTATAGCAGATACAAAACCAACTGTTTACAGTAGCCTGTCTCTGGCATTAAGGCTGCCTGAATTTTTTATTATTATGCCACAGGTTCAATACGAATATTCCCGAAATAGGCTTTTGTCCCTTAAACTGGCACTGGAAAAGCGTTTGTTAACGCATGGATTTTTGAATATGTCCTATGAATATGATTTCAGTAGTAATAGAAGTCTGGTTGAGGTAGGATTTAGGTTTGACTTTTCATTTGCACAAACCGTACTGTCAATGCGGCAATATGACAATAAATCCACACTGATGCAATATGCAAGGGGGAGCCTGTTAGTGGATAAAAAGACAAAATATTTTGGTTATGATAACCGCTCAAATGTTGGGAAAGGTGGAATATCCATCATACCCTATCTTGATCTCAATGCTAATGGCAGGAAGGACCCCGGTGAACCAAAGGTATATGGACTTAATTTGCATACGAATAGTGGACGTGTTGAGAAAAGTGAATCCGACACCACAATCCTGATACTTGGTTTGGAACCTTATACCCATTGTTTTATTAAACTTGATCCCAACAGTTTTGAAAATATTGCCTGGCGGTTACCAATTAAACCCCTGAGTGTAGTGGTTGACCCTAACACCCTAAAATATATTGAGCTACCAATTACCGTTGCAGGAGAAGCATCGGGTGTGGTAAGTCTTTATGAGCATGGCGAAAAAAAAGGCCTCGAACGTATAATTATTAATTTTTATACATCTAATCATAAACCAGCCGGAAAAACACTAACCGAAGAAGGGGGATATTTTAGCTATTTGGGATTGGCGCCAGGTTCATACATCGTTCGGGTAGACAACGTTCAATTACAGAAATTAGGCATGAAACCCGATGCTGATGTTTTACGGTTTGTTATTACACAAAGCACGGATGGTGATATTGTTGATGGGTTAGATTTTACACTTCATAAGGAATGAATCTTATATCGGGTTATTTATTCATTAGTGCTCTAACACCTTCCATTCATCAATCTGTTTAGTGGCCGACGAGAAATTTGCGCCAATGGCTATTTTTCCTTTTTTAGAATCGGCGTATGGGGTCAGGTATCCCTTATCCTGTATTTGTTGCAGCGCTTCGGCAGCAGATTTATCCAGCTTAAACTCGAAAGCGTAGATGCGGTCGGCGGTTTCTACGATGGCGTCGCAGCGGCCGCGGGCGGTATGGACTTCGGAGCGAATGTAGGTACCCAATAGACTAAAGGTCAGGTGTATGAGTGCATGGTAGAAGTGTTCATCTTCCTTGTGCCAGAGGTCGTATGGGATGCCGGCCAGCGTGGCATTGAGGATGTCGAACACCTCATCGAGATCTTGGCGGCGAAGGGCATCGCGAAGGTTGACGACGCGCACCTGGGGGTCTTCGAGAGGAAAATTGAGGTAATCGGTCAGCAGGTTTTGCTCCAGCGACTGGCGGACTTCCATGTTGGGATAGTCCAGGGTGTATAGTAGGTCTTCGTGGACATAATCGACGATAGTCAGGTACCCCGTCTGAAACAGGACGGTGATGGGGTGGAGCTGTGCCACGTCGAAGGCAGTGAGCTTGTTCTCCGTCACGCGAATGCGCTGCACATTGTAATAGCGGTGTTTTTTCATCTCGTGCACCAGGAACGTGGGCGTGCCGGTCTCGAACCAGAAGTTTTGATATTGCCCCCCATTTAGAAAGCGGAACAGGGAAAACGGATTATAGACCCGCTCGTCGCCACCCCAACTGTAGCCGTTGTACCATCTTTTGACTTGTTCTTTGTCGTGCTTCGCCAATTGTTCAGCAAATACCGTCTCCAATTCCGTTTGCGTGATGCCCAGCAAGGTATAAGCCATGGGATCAATGGTGAGGTTGGTTAGGTGGTTCAAATCTGAGAAGATACTGACCTTGCTGAATGCAGATACGCCGGTGATGAAGATTGTTTCAAGCAGCGCGTCGCTATCCTTGAGTACAGAATACAGCCATTTGAGTGCGTCGCGGTTGGTTTCGGCATGGGCTACGTCGTCCAGGTAGTCAATGATGGGTTTGTCGTATTCATCTATCAACAGCACGGCTTTTTGACCATATCGGGCATTTATTTTTTCCAGCAGTTCCTTCAAGGGGTGTATCGCAGGATCATTAGACAACTGTAGCCCGTGCCGGGCAGCTTCGGATGACAATCCAACTGCGATTGCGTTACTCAGGGGGAGTGTTTTGTAGGGGAAAGTCGCGAATTTCAACCAAATAACGGGGCGCCGCTGCCCCTCCCAATCCCACTGATCGTATATCCAAAGCCCCTCAAACAAATCCCGGCTGCCCGAGTACAGCTCGTTCATGGTGGACAACAACAGCGACTTCCCGAACCGGCGCGGGCGCGAGAGGAAAAAATATTTCCCACGCTCCAAAAAGTGGTGGATGTGCTGCGTCTTGTCCACATACACATAACCGCCAGTACGGATTTCTGCGAAGTCTTGTATGCCGATGGGGAATTTCATGGGGTGAAGATAAGCGTATTGGGGATTTTTTTGCAAAAAACAGCAAGGTTCAACGTTGTGTAATGATTATTATGCCTTTTATTTAGCTATTTTATGGATCATTCCATTAAAAATCAGGCCATGAAACGGAAGAACCGAATACCAATACAACCTGCCTAATAAGCCCAGCGGTCTAAAGGTTGCTGTTTGGGTAAGGATATTGTTTTTGTCAATTTTGAATTCCAGCCATGCCTCGCCTGGAAGTTTCATTTCTGCATACAATAGCAGGCGTTTATCTTGTTTGTCTGCTAGTAGCACGCGCCAAAAATCAAGTGCATCACCTGTATTTATTTCTGTATCACTTTTTCTACCTCTCCGCATGCCAACACCACCTGCCATCTGATCTAAAAAACCTCTGATTTCCCAAAGCCAGTTGCCGTAATACCAGCCTGTTTTTCCACCAATTGACCATATTCTTTCAAGTGAAAGACCAATGTTTTCAACCTTAATCGTACGAATGTCTTTAAAACAACCGTTTACAGGTACTTCCATGAATTTAGAAAAGCCTTTACTGAATATATTACTTGTTTGCGCGTCTTTCCAACTTGAAAGCACCTGGTTTTGTTCTATTTTATCGAAAGCAAGTTTTATGGAGGTGTTGTAATCAATGAGTTTAATGCCCAGTAGCGTTGCTAAATTATTGGGTTTACAAATCACCTCAATTTTCATACTGTTTACCAGGTTTTTTGCAAGTGCATAAGAGGTAGCTGTAACAAAATATAACCAATAGGACGATATTTTGGGTGTCATAACAGGTACAATAACGATGCGCCGCTTCAGGCCTCGTATTTTTGCAAACCGCAAAAGCATTTCTTTATAATTTAAAATATCCGGCCCTCCAATATCATAACTGTTATTGTACGTTTCGGTTTTATCAATCACCCCAATCAAAAATTCTATCACATTGCGAATAGCAATGGGTTGACATCTTGTTTTTAACCAACGAGGGGCAATCATAAAAGGCAATTTCTCTACTAAATCGCGAATGATTTCAAATGAAGCGCTTCCCGAACCTACTATTATGCCAGCTTTTAACGTGGTAAGCGCAAAATTAGATTCAGATAAAATGGTTTCCACATGCTTTCGCGATGACAAATGTTTTGATAGTTCGTCAGCGTTGCTGATTCCGCTCAGATAAATTACCTGTTTTGCACTTGTTTGATCAATTCGATTCTTAAAATTAGTGGCACATGTTTCTTCCATATCTTCAAAGTCACCGGTTTGTGTAGACATAGAATGGATTAGGTAATAAGCTACGTCAATATCGTTGGGTATATGCGCTAAACTTTCTTTATTCAAAAAATCTGCTTCCAATACAGAGAGATTTGAACGGCGTTGTTGCATGAAACAATCCTGTACTGTGAAAGTAGATATTTGCCAAATTTTTTCAAAAATAGTGTTGATTATTTGAGAATAATTTGGCTTCAAGAGGCTTTCTCCAAACAGGAAATGTTCAT
>JBJXFD010000613.1:0-16469 GCA_046153985.1 Saprospiraceae bacterium | reverse complement strand
CGATGACAGCGCCTGACTTCACCAAATCAGCAGCCTGGCGGCGCGAACACACGCCACAATACGCGATGTATTTATTGAGGCGCATGCCTTCAATGGACTCACTTTTTTCAGCGTCTTCCGGTTTCTTCTTGGGACGGGATGAAAAGTCCGCTTTGGCAGAAGGTTTCTTCTTTCGATCAGCAGGCTTGCCCTTCGAGGGCTTTGAATTTTCTTTTTTCATGATGCAGTATTACCAATGCGGCGCAAAAGTACGGAAAAACCGGCAATTCGAGTTTGAAATAGCTATTAGGGAGCTACCTTTGCATTTTCATGCTTTAACCTTTCCCCTGTTGTAAAGGTTAAAGTAGAAAGGTTAAAGTGGGATTTGAGAATGAACTGACCCCGCTGGGCGGGACAAGTTTTGAATATTTGAAGATTCAACCAAAAGGGATTACTCAACATTCCAAATTACGTATCTCTAATTTTCAAATTTTCAAATTCACTCATCTTCAAATTCACTACATGCCCAATCCCTTCGAGGTTCTATTTGAAGATGACGAGCTCATCGCGATCAACAAGCCGACCGGGATTTTGGTGCATCGAACCAAAATCAGCGAAGACCAGGTATTTGTGCTTCAATTGCTGCGCGACCAGATCGGGCAGCGGATTTACCCCGTGCACCGCTTAGACCGGGGCACTTCGGGCGTACTGGTGTTTGGAAAAAGCGGCGCAGCGGCTGGCGCGCTATCCGAGCAATTTCGGGACAAAGGCGTAGAAAAAAACTACCTCGCCATCGTGCGCGGGTATGTGGAGGAACAGGCCGTCATTGATTATCCCCTACCCCACCCCAGGTCGGGTTTGCCCCGGGAATCGTTAACCCGATATACCAGGCTGGCACAAACAGAGCTTCAAACGCCCGTTGGTCGCTACGAAACGGCGCGGTATTCTTTGGTGGACATTACGTTGGAAACGGGCAGAACCAACCAGATTCGCCGGCATTTTGGGCATATCCGGCACCCCGTCATCGGCGATAAAAAGAACGGCGATTGCAAACACAACAAGTACTTTGAAACCGAACTGGGCATTTCCCGGCTTTTGCTGCACGCGGGTCGGTTTGCTTTTTCGCATCCGGTAAATGGGGAACGGATCACGTTGACTGCGCCGATTGATGAGGCGTTTGGGAAGGCGTTGGAGGTTTTGAAGTTGGGAGGAATTGAGCCAAGGCAATACAACCAGCCCTGATTTTCGTTATCTGGAATCTATTGGCTTTCTTTGCACCACGATTCATCATAAATAGTTTTTTCATGACAAACAGACTGATTTACCTGGTTTTTATAGCCATTCTTTCATGGCCGATTGCCACGGTGGCCCAAAAAGTGCCGTCAATGCCGAAAAAAGAAATCAGCGTCATTCCGGCGCCGCAAAGTGTAAAATTCACACAAGGCGACCTGAAACTTGCCAATTTGACCCATATCCGCCTTCCGTTGCAGGCCGATTCTGCCCTGGAGGCAACGGTGCGTTTTTGCGCGGAATACATCAAGCTGTCCACAGGCCAGGAGTTGGAAATCCGGCGCGGGGGCTACAAAGGCCGCAACGCCATTGTGATTGCCGCCCGAATGGACTCGATAGCTGTCACTCCCGAAAAAGTCGGCGCCTATACGATGGAAGTGATGGGCTCCCAGATTTACATCAAAGCAGCCGATAATGCGGGCCTTTTTTATGCTTTCCAAACCCTGCTGCAGTTAATGCCCAAAGGATTCATTCCAAATATGAAAATCGAAGACGCTCCCCGGTTCCGCTACCGCGGTTTGCACCTCGATGTGGGCCGGCACCTGTTTCCGGTGGATTTCATCAAAAAATACATTGACCTGATGGCGATGTATAAAATGAATTATTTCCACTGGCACCTCACCGAAGACCAGGGTTGGCGCATCGAAATCAAACAGTATCCCAAATTGCAGGAAGTTGCTGCTTTTCGCAAAGAAACCTTAGTGGGCCACGGCAGCAATAAACCGCACCAATTCGACGGAACGCGTTATGGCGGATTTTATACACACAATGAGATCCGGGACGTGGTGCGTTATGCTTCTGAGCGCTTCATCACCATCATACCTGAAATAGAAATGCCGGGCCATGCCCAGGCGGCCGTGGCGGCTTATCCGGAGTTGGGCTGCACGGGCCAACCCATCGAAGTTGCTACCCGTTGGGGCGTATTCGAAGACGTGTTTTGCCCAAAAGAAGAGACATTTACCTTTTTGGAAAATGTGCTTTCGGAAGTCATCGAACTTTTCCCGGGTCCTTACATCCACATCGGCGGCGACGAATGCCCCAAAGCGCAGTGGAAAACCAACGCCTATTGCCAGGAACTGATCAAAAAAGAAGGCCTGAAAGATGAACACGGCTTGCAGAGCTATTTCATCAAGCGCGTCGAAAAATACCTGAACAGCAGGGGCAAGCGCATCATTGGCTGGGATGAAATTCTGGAAGGCGGCCTCGCCCCGAATGCGACCGTGATGTCGTGGCGCGGCGAAAAAGGCGGGATAGAAGCGGCCAAAAGCGGCCATGAGGTGATTATGACGCCAACAGACAATTGCTATTTGGATTATTATCAGGCACTTGGAAAAGACGAACCCCTTGCCATTGGCGGCTATTTGCCTTTGGAAAAAGTATATGGCTACGAACCCGTTCCGGCTGAACTGACTGAAAAAGAAAGTAAATTTGTACTTGGAGCGCAAGGCAACGTCTGGACGGAGTACATGAAAACGCCGGAGCAGGTGGAATACATGGTTTTCCCGCGCGCCATTGCCCTGGCAGAAGTGGTTTGGTCGCCCAAAGCAAACCGCGATTTCAAAGATTTTGGTCGCCGCATTGGCATTCACATCCCGCGCCTGAAAGCTGCCGGCGTGAACGTCGCCAATCACTTGTACGATGTCCAAATGAACATTCAATCGGGTGAAGGGAAAGGCGTTTGGCTGGAATGCGTTAACTTAGCAGGTCTTGGCGTTGTTCGTTATGATGAAAGCGGCAAAGCGCCCACTCCGAACAGCCTTATTTATGCCAAAACGCCGATCAAAATTGAAGGGTACATGGACGTGCAGGCGCAGACTTTCCTGAAAAACGAACCGGTTGGCAAAAGTGCATCGGTGTCTTTTCTCTGGCATTTGGCGGCGGGCAAATTGATTACCTTAGCCAATGCGCCGCACCCGAAATACGCATCCGGCGGCAAAGGCGCCATCGTCAACGCCGTTATGGGCAGCGACGAGCGCCACAGCGATAAGGAATGGCTGGGATTTGACGGAAAAGACCTGGAAGCGGTGATTGACCTCGGCGAGGCCACTGCGGTGAAAGAAGTGACGCTGCGGTTTTATAATGGCCCCGGGCAGTGGATTTACCCGCCAAAACAAGCTTCGGTTGCCGTTTCAACCGATGGCAAGTCGTATGATAAAGAGGTGGCGAAAGAGGTTTCTACTGCGATAACGGACAAAATTGTAACCGTAAAAATCGCTTTGAGCGGCAAAACTCCGCGCTACCTGAAGATAAAAGCACAAAACCTGGGCGTCATTCCGAGTGGCAAGCAAGGCGCCGGGGAGCGGGCCTGGTTGTTTGTAGATGAGATTACTGTCAAATAAATACCTCAAGATGAAAAAACAAAGCTTTTTCTGGTCCCTGACCCTCGTGATTCTTGCAATTCCCGCCCTACTTTGCGCGCAGGAAAGCCCTGATCCGCTGCGTTATCTGGAACAAATCAACGCCGAACACAGCGCCGTTACGGCCCGGAACCTGGAGTACATCCAATATTCCGTTCACGTTGAAGACTACGTTGAAGTCGAAAAAAAGCGGCAGGAAGTGCTGCGCCAAATGGATGAAACCATCAAAAGGACAGCGGCCATGCCTGCGTTCAAAGGCAATGCGACCATGCGCGACGAAATGGTGGCTACCGTTAAGAGTTACCGCGAATCTTTTACCATTGAGTTCAACGAACTGAACTTGCTAAAAAAGGAAAGCAAAGAATCGTTTGAAGCAATGGAAGCCTATTTCAAGGCGCAGGACGAAGCTGAAAAAAAGCTGGGGCTGGCCTCCAAGCGCTTTTACACCGCCCAAAAAGCTTTTGCAAAGGAGCACAATATTCGCTTAGTTGAAGCAGACGAAAACTCCGAAGTGGATCAGATCAACCAGGTTAATGCCTACCAGCGGGCTATTTTTCTGAAATATTTTAAGGTGTCAAAACACAATGCAGTGTTTATGGATGCTTTAGCCAAAGAAGACCCGAAAGGCATGGAACGCGCCCGCATGCAGTTGTCGAACGATACCGATGCCGCCTTGCTGGTACTGCGGAAAATGCCCGGATTTAAAGGCGATGTCGCTTACCGGGACGCGGCGATCAAACTCATCGAGTTTTATGACCAATTAGCAGAAGACGGCTTTCAAAAAATCACCGCAATCAAACGCAAAAAAGAATTGACGCAGGAAGATGTGGACACCTTCAACGGCGTGATTGAACACTACAACGGCAATGTGGATGGGTTGTTGAAAAATTACAACGATGCGTTGAATCAGTTGCTGCGGAACAATGTGCCAAAGCCGCCGACGAGTACGAAGCAAATTTAATCCTAATCATCCCCACCCTCAATAACTGCTGACAAACCCCGCTCAATAAGTGCGTCTTTTTTCGGCATCAACTCACGCTTGGGCGCCGTTTTCACCGTCGCTTTGCCTTTGTAGTGGATGAGGAGGGCCAATTGTTCTGCCTGGGTATGCGCGTGATCGAGTACATCCACGAAACACTCGATCACCCATTCAAAGGTATTGACGTCGTCGTTGTAAACGATGAGTTGGGCGATCTCTCCGGTTCCGGTTTCGTCCACTTCGTCTTCAACGAGGACTTCTTCCAATTCTTCGATAGCGTGATAGTGGCTCATAGCAGTTTTTTGATCTTTGCCTGACGGGAACCTCTAGAGCTTGTTTGGGATTCCATGATCCCCAAACAACCCCTTAGTTCAATTTTGAAAGGGTTTCCTGTATGGCCTCAAAATTAGGCAAATCGCCGGCGGATTCCAAGACTTCGGCATAACGAATAGCGCCTTCTTTGTCTATTACAAATGCAGCACGCTTGGAAACGCCTTTCATACCGAATACAAATTCCTCATACAAGGCGCCATACGCCCTTGATATTTCTTTGTTGAAGTCAGACAACAAGGGGAAATTGAGGCTTTGCTCTGCTTTGAACTTGCCCAGCGTAAACAGGGAATCTACGGAAATGCCCAATATTTCCGAGTTCAGGCGTTCGTATACGTTCATGTTGTCGCGCATTGAGCACAATTCGGCGGTACACACCTTTGTGAATGCCATTGGAAAAAAAACCAGCACGACGTTTTTACCCCGGAAACTTTCCAGCGCAACCAATTCTTTGTCTGAATTGTAAAGGGAGAATACTGGGGCTTTATCGCCTGTTTTTACGGACATTGCAGTTTATTATTTTTTGTGAGGTAAAGACATTGTTTTAAAAGTTGGCAGTTGCCAGTTTATTAGTTGGCAGTTGGGGTTCGCTTTGGATGAAATTTAGAGATCAAAAAAAGTTGGCAGTTGGCAGTTTTACAGTTGGCAGGAACTTCAACCTGTGAATATCTAACATCATGAAATACGTAACATTCCTGCCAACTGCCGCCTGAAAGACTGCAAACTTCATCCTCTGAATATCCAACATCATGAAATAGTTAACGCTCCTGCCAACTGTAAAACTGCCAACTGCCAACTAAATCCACCTAACTCATAAAACTGCCTATTGTGATAATGGTTCATTCCCTTAGCAATTTCAACACCGCCTCTTTTTCCGGTATGGAAATGCCTGCCGATTCCATCCATTCGATGTCAGATAGCGCATATTCATTAAAGCGCCATTTCCGGAATATTTTTTTGCCGGAATAACGGCGATAAACGGGTTCTGCTTCTTTGAACCGCCCCACGAGCACCCAGTAATGGGCCAAATTTTTATTGAGGGCGGTACTCTCCGGAAATTTCCCCATGCCCTCGTAAAGCACATTTTTGGCTGGCTCGTTTTGTTTGGACAACAATAAAAACCAGGTTGCCCAATAGTAATTTTCTTCTTCTGCTTCACCGAGGCTGAGCAATTCCTGGTATTTCTGCGCCAGGCCTTTGTAGTCTTTAATGGCGTTCAAGCCGTTGATTTCTGCTTCGATAGCCCGGATTCTGGCTTTTGCGTTGCTTTTGTCTGCATAGCCCGACGCACTTAAACACTGTTGCCGGATGCTTTGGAGCTGGTAGTTTTTTTCGGAAGGCGAAAAGCCGATCCAGACCGATGGCAGGTGTTCGCTCGCAATGCGGTCGCGGGTACAGTGGCAAACGCTTTCCGCTTCCGCATCTTTGCGGACGAATTTTTCCATGCAATCCTGAAAAAGCTCTTCTTTTCCCGTAGCCACCCATTCGTCTGCGTATTCTCGGGTTTCCACAATCGCCGCAGCTTCAAAATTCACCAAAACGCCCTCTGTAAGAGCCGAATTGTTGAAGCACAAATACACCGTACCACTTTTTACAGCATCTATCCGGATGGCGCCGTCTTTCCCATTTTGCACCGAACCTTCTTCATAATAACGCTTCGGGCGGTCATAGGTCCAGGAAGCGCCCATGTATTTGGTTTCAAAAAACTGGTTGCGGCCTTCCAGGTCGGTCAGCCAGGCATCGCATACCGCCACACCCGAAGGTTTTACAATTTGACCTACCGCACTCGCAGCGATGCCGACCAGATTCGATTTAAGAAAACCTTTACCAAAATATTGCACCAATTGTCCCGCCAACTGGATTTTTTCGCGGGCGCCAGAACTTTTTTCATTTTCAGCGGTGGTGAAAACGTAATACCATTCTACGGTATTGGGAGGCAGGTCTATGCGAACCGCGTGCCGGGGTTTGCCGCCAAGGCTCATGGCGCCGTTCAGGTAAAAGGTCTGCTCGCTGTGCAAAGGCACGACTTTATGCACCATGCGGTATTGCTGGGCGGAGGCAGGCGCCAGACTAAAAAACAGCGCCAATAGCGCGATGGGAAGTATGGTTGACAATTTCATATATAAGATATTGGCGCGCAATTTATGGTTGATTATTTGAAAAGGAAAAGCCTGTCAATAATTTTTGTTCTTTTGCAGGCATGAACAAGGTAAGAAACGCTTATATCGAATTGCACATTGCTGTATTGCTTTTTGGTTTTACAGCCATTCTCGGCGATTTGATCCAATTATCGGCGCTGGCTCTTGTTTGGTGGCGCGTGTTGTTCACCACACTGAGTTTGTTGCCACTGGCACAACTCCGCTATCTCCGTGATCAACTACCGCGGCGGACCTTGTGGTCATACCTTGGCGTTGGCGCATTAGTGGGCCTGCATTGGATCGCTTTTTATGGCGCCATCAAACTTTCCAATGCTTCCATCGCGCTGGTGTGTATGGCGACGACTTCGTTTTTTACGGCCATCGTTGAACCGCTGTTCATGCGGCAGCGATTCAAGGGGTATGAACTGGCTTTGGGCGCCCTGATCGTGCCGGGCATGGCGCTGATTGTGGATGGCGTTCGCATCCCTGTGTTCTCGGGTCTTGCCGCAGGGCTGGCCGCTGCTTTTCTGGCAGCTTTGTTTGCCACGCTGAATAAAAAAATCGTGGGCAAAACCGATGAAAAAAGCGTCACCTTTGTAGAAATGGGAAGCGCATGGATGTTTCTGAGTTTGGTCTGGCTCTTGTTTTTTGCCTCCAACAGCGGGGATACCGCTTTTTGGCCGCCCACGTTGCTCGATTGGATTTACCTGCTCATCTTAGCCTTGCTTTGCACCACACTGGCTTATGTATTGGCCCTGCGCGCCCTGCGGCACCTCTCTGCGTTTACCTCCAACCTTGCAATCAATCTGGAACCGGTGTACGGCATTGCTTTAGCGTGGTTAATTTTGAAGGAAAATGAAGACCTTTCCGGTAATTTTTACTGGGGCGTTGCGATAATCCTGCTGATGATATTTGTACATCCCCTCCTGCGTCGTTATTTTGAAGCTGGAAAAATTGTCTGATCATGAATCCAATTGTAATTGCCACCAATAATCCGCACAAAATCAAAGAAATACACGAGATTTTGAACGGCGCCTTTGAAGTAAAAGGGCTGAAAGAAATCGGCTGTACGGAAGAACTGCCGGAAACGACCGGTACCATTCCCGGAAATGCGGTTCAAAAAGCGCAGTATGTATTTGACCATTACGGCGTAGATTGTTTTGCGGAAGACACCGGCCTGGAAATTGATGCACTGAACGGCGCCCCCGGCGTGGACACTGCGCACTACGCTGGCCCTGAGCGCGATGCGCTTGCGAACATGGATTTGGTGCTCCGGCAGCTATCGGGAAAGGAAGACCGCAGCGCCCGTTTCCGCACGGTGATTGCATTGATTCTGGGGGGCAAACTGCACACCTTTGAGGGCGTGGCGGAAGGGCGAATTGCCAACACCCGTTCGGGACAGGATGGCTTCGGGTACGACCCTATTTTTATGCCCGATGGGTACGAACAGACTTTTGCAGAACTGTCTTCTGACATCAAAAATGCCATCAGCCACCGCGGCAGGGCTATGCAGAAATTGAAAGCTTTTTTGACGTCAGATTGATTAAAAAGGGTCTCCGCACATATTGGCCGTGCCTGTGCTTTTAACGTTCGAGTGCAAGGCAGAGGCTACGGTCCGAAAAGCGGGCAGCGTGGATCGTGAGTGTGTCACTTCAAGGGTAATGTCGTCAACTTAGCGATGTGAACGACCCTGCAAGGGTCAAATGTGAATAGGGTAACGGGCAACCCCGAATGGGGTTGAATATTGACAATGGAGTGTGGCGTGTTAACATTCAACCCCATTCGGGGTTGCCCGTTAAATTTCGTTTATACGACCTACCCCCGATTGCATCGGGGGCTATTCACCTTCAACCACTTCGTGGTTATCATTCGCTAAGTTGACGACACAACCCTTTAAGTAACGCCCTAATCAGCCCTCTTGAAGCTATCTGACTCTAAAAACTCAGACATTAAACAGCAGGATATGAGTCGCAAAACACTGATCTTTCTCCTCCTCACCGGGGGCGCGCTCTATGGCGTGGGGCGGTTGTTGTGGCCCGGCCAGCGGAGCAACTTCTTCACCACCGAATTGGCACAGGTGGATACGGCCTCGCTCGACCGCATCGTACTCTACCATGGCGGCGCCACGTTTTCGCTCAAGCGGGAGCAGGAAGGCTGGATCGCTTCCAAAGGCGCCATGCACCTTCCGGCAGTGCAGCCCGTGGTGAATGAATTATTGGGCGCTTTGTCCGGCGCCATCCGGACGCATGGGATGGTAGCCCAAAGTCCAGAAGCCTGGGGCAAATACGGGGTGGGCGAAGGTCAGGGCGTGCGCGTGCAATTGTACAAATCCAAGGTTTTGCTGGAGGATTTTATCCTCGGCGGACAACCGGGAAAGGCTAGTTTTTTGCGCTTCAGCGGACAACGCAGCGTGTACGAAGTGGAAGACCTGCCACTCGATCGGATCGGCAGGGATTTTGCTGCTTACCGCAATCCGGATCTTCTGAAGTTGTCTGAAGGAGAGCAGATTACCAGTTTTGAATGGCAATTCCCCGACACGGTGTATGCTTTTTCAAAATCGGGAAACAATTGGTTTTGCAACGGACTTGCGCTGGATTCTGCGAAAGTATTGCGCTATCTGAGCGGACTGCGCCATATTTCGAGTAAAACTTTTGCCCATGATTTCGATGAAGTCGAAGCCGATCGGTATGCCTTCAGCACCTTGAATCTGATAAGTAACCGAACAGAAGAACCTTATACCATCGAGTGCTTTCGCGACACCTTGCGCAAGCCGGTTTATTTTTTCCGATCCGGCAGCCAGGCCGAGGTCTTTTTTGCAGAAGACTCAACAGGTTTGTACCGGCGCTTGTTTAAGAACCTGACAGATTTAATCACTGAACCTTCCCGTCAATAATATGGAAACTGCCCTGCATTCCTTCGCTCCCCTGCACACAGAAAATCAGCTTGGTTTATGGATTGGCCTCCTCGTTGGCGTGCTGGCATTGGCCGGCATGCTCCGCCTGTTGAAAATCAAAAGCGGCGACCAAAACCGGCGGCTGTTGGGCGCCATGCTCTTGTTTTTCGTGTGTACCATTTCTGTTGGAACGGCTTTTTTCAGCTGGCTGACGATGCGAAAAATCGGACCGGTGAACCTGTACGCCGATGCAATTACAACGCCTTACGGCAAATTGCCTTTCGACAAAATTCGCAGCATTTACATCAAAGAAGAACAAGATAAATCTTTGCTGCAGCCACAGGGCAACGGCAAAAGCATCCGCCTGTTGGTGTTAGAATCCAAAGACGGCAAAGTACACGTGTTGTCTGACCAGAATTACAACATTCAGGCCATCCTCGGCACTTTAAAAGAAACGATAGACGCCTCGAAGGGCAAACAGCCTTCCGACGATGTACAAAAATGAAAAAAGGTAATCAGTAGGGCTAAAAAAAATAAGCGGGGATTATTCTACCGCGATCGTTTTGCGGATAACGCCCGTGAAGGAACGCAGTTCCACCTCGAAAGTTCCTTTGCCGTATTGGCTCAAATCCAATTCATAGATGGTATTCACCGGAAGATCGAATACATCGTCTTTGAGGAGCACTTTGCCTTGGTCGTCTTTGAGGATAATTTCACTCAAATTCATTCTAACGTCCTCGAAATCAATGTAAAAAATTTTTTCGCTGTCGCCAGTGTACAAAGATTGATCCTCGGAGATGGCAGTAGCAGCCCCTTTTGCGGTCAGGGTTTCAACGGAAGCTTGTTGTGAGAAGGCAGAAGTCGCGGAACAAAAAAAGGCAATCAGAATCGGAAAGTAAATTTTGCTTTGCATTTCTGTCATGTTTAGATATGTTGTAGGATTTTCCGCGTGCAAAGTTAGAATAAAATTGTTCTCTCGTTGTGTTTTTTATTTTGCGGTGTGTCTATGTCGCGTAACGTACATTTCTGAACCCATTTTGTGTGGTGTCTGTTTTTATAGTCCGGGCTTCGACTGTGCTCAGCCACCTTATGCGTACATTTCACGGAAGGAGACAACACAGTAGCTAAAATTTACACGGAGTTCCACAGAGTGAACACGGAGTTTCGCTGAGTTAGGTATAAAAACTCCGTGAAACTCCGTGCTTACTCCGCGAAACTCTGCGCAATTTGAAACGCAACAGACTCTGTCATCCTCCAACCCAAGCCTTAAACCCCGCTGCATGCTCCTGGCTCACCACCACCTCAAATGGCGGCTTGGGCAAAAGCTCCAGCAACAATTTACTTTTACTCACAGTACTAAAACTGCGCACAGCGCGGGTACACACAATCACCTGGCGATTGGCGCGGTGAAATTGAGCCGGGTCAAGTTCAGCTTCTAAGGCCGCGAGCGATTTTTCCAGCAGGTAGCGCGAGCCGTCGAAGGTCATCAGGAAGCACAATTTGTATTCGCTGAAAAAATAAGCAATGTCGGCAGCTTCAATGGGATAGCGGTCGCCGCCTTTTTCGCCAAGGAATCGGGTTTTGTAGCGGGCGCCTGCGGGCGGTTGCAAGTGGAGGAGCAGTTGCGACAGGTTTTGCAGGAAATGGCTTTTCAGGTGCTCGTATTTGGCAAGGGCAGCGCGCAGATGCTCCGTTTTCAGGGGTTTCAGCAAATAATCAATGCTGTTGGTGTGGAAGGCTTCGAGCAAATATTGGTCGTAAGCGGTCAGAAAAATGACGGGGATGCCGACCGTGCATTGCCGGAAAATTTCAAAAGACAGGCCATCAGAAAGCCGGATGTCGAAAAAAGCGAGGTCGGCGGGGCGGTTTTCCTGAAAAAAAGCGACGGCATCGGCGATGCTCGCGCACTCGCCTACAATGCGCGCCTGGGGCCACAGCGTGGTGATGGCCGATTTGAGGAGTTCGCGGGCGGGTGGTTCGTCTTCTACGATGAGGATGTTCATGATGAATGCTTATCTTTGTAAAGATGCAACTATCGGACTCTAAAGACATACACTACCCAACCCGCACCAACGGCAACCCCACCGAAAAAACCCCACCCTCATCCACCACCTCAATGCCTTTCCCAGTAATCAACTGAAACCGCTCGTCCAAATTTTTCAACCCAACCGCTAACGAATTCTGCGCAAAAACGGGCTTCGCAGATTTCACATTTTCCACGCAGATGTAGCCGTTTTCGAGCGAAACGCGCACCGACAAAGGCGATTTTTCGCTGAGTTCGTTGTGTTTGACCGCATTTTCCACTAAAATTTGCAGCGAAATGGGTGGGATGAACCACTCCTCTGATTCGGATGGTACGTTCCATTCCAACGACAAGGCCGCACCAAAACGCATCCGCAGCAAGTCTGTATAGCTTTGCAAAAACCGCTGTTCTTCTTCCAGCCGCACCAATTCCACGTCTTTGCTTTTTAGAATGTAGCGGTACATATCCGCTAAGTTTTCTAAGAATAGCCGCGCTTTTTTCGGGTCTTCCCCGATGAAATGCGAAAGCGTATTCAGCGAATTGAACATAAAATGCGGGTCCACCTGGTTTTTCAGGGCTTCCAGTTCCGCCGTGACTTTCAGTTTCTCCAAGTTGGCGGCCCGCAGGCGTTCGTCTTCCCAGTCCTTGAGCAGGAAGGTCGTTTCATAGATATTGGTGATAAAAATAACCGCGATCACATTCACGAGTTCCGTGGTGACGATCACATTATTGTCTGCCGGCACGCCCGACCACCAGAACCAGAACGCGCACATGGCAGCGGTGAACGGCGCCGTATAAAACAGCAACCCGAACAACATGGTGATGATGCGCATGAAAGGCCGGCTAAACCAGTCGTAGTAGTCGCGCTGGCGCAGGTAAATGAAGCGGTTGCCCCACCAGATGGCAAATGCCGCCGCGATGAAATAGACATAGCCGATCCAATATTGCCAATCCCGCCACGACAAATCGCCGAACAGCCCTGCAAGGTTGGGGATGATGACCCCAAACCAGGGGACAATCCATTTCATGATGCGGATGTCGCCGATGTCCTTCTTCATATTTTACCGCATAGGTCTTTTTTTTTACCACATAGTTCACATAGTTTTTTTCACATAGATCACATAGGCGGCTCCCCGGTCTATGTGTCCTATGTGAATACCTCTATGTGAGCTATGTGGTAAAAAACATTCATCTCAACTCTACATTTTCCGGTTTCGGTCACCCCATTTCCGGTTTCGGGCAGTTGTGCGGCAAAGTTCGGGTATTGGGGTATATGTTTGTTGAAAATCATAAAATTCAGTAAAATCAACAAACATGAAACCCGAACTCATTAATTTCCCGGCTGTCTTCGTCGCAGCCTTAGCTTGTTTCGCGCTTGGCGCCCTGTGGTATTCGCCGTTGCTGTTCGGCAAAGCCTGGATGGAAGAAAACGGATTTACGGAGGAAATGCTGAAAGCCAAAGGTGGCGCCGCCCGAATTTTTGGCTTTGCATTTTTCTGGAGTCTGGTGATGTCGTTCAACTTAGCCTCTTTTCTTGCTGCCGATGGCGTTACCTTGTCTTTTGCTACCTTAGCCGGGTTTCTGGCCGGTTTTGGCTGGGCGGCTTCCGGGTTGTTTATGGTGGGGTTGTTCGAATACCGGAGCACGAGATATATGCTGATCAATGGGGGGTATGTTACTGTGGCATTGGTGGTAATGGGCGTTATCCTCGGCCTTTGGAGATGATTTAACGTATTTATTTACCACATAGCCCACAATGCCTTTTTTACCACAGAGTTCACATAGTTGTTTTCACATAGTCCACATAGCACCTGGAAGCCGCCTATGTGAACTATGTGAAAACAACTATGTGTTCTATGTGGTAAAATAATTATAATTTAACAAAATCTATTAAACCTAAAATATGGACCAGGTAGAACTCAACATGATCGAAAATTTTCAAAAAAACACCGGCAAAACCCTCGACGAATGGAAAGCCATTGTGGCCTCGTGTGGCTTGTCCAAACACGGCGAAATGGTCAAATACCTCAAGGACGAGTTCGGCTTGGGGTATGGCTTTGCCAATTTTGCCGTGCATAAAACGATGGGCACCGACGCAGGTTCGGTGGATGACAAAGATCAATTGATTGAAAACCAATACAAAGGCAAAGAAACCATGCGCCCGTTTTACGAAACGCTGATGGCAGGCATCTTGCCGCTGGGCGACGATATTGAAGTGGCGCCCAAAAACAGTTCCGTCAGCCTGCGGCGCAAAAAGCAGTTCTGCTTGCTGGAACCCAAAACCAAAACCCGCTTAGAAGTGGGCCTGAACATGAAAAACGTGGAAGCTTCCGGCAAAGTGGAAACCTGTCCTCCCGGAGGCATGTGTACGCACAAAATCCGAGTCGAAAAAGCGGAAGACATTGACACGGAAGTGTTTGCATGGATTAAGCGGGCGTATGACCTGGCTGGATAATTATGGCCGCCAAACCTATAAGGTTATAGGTTTAAGTTAAAAGATAAACGCCTGAATCTTCTGCAAATAGCTGGTTGTCAAAAATTAAATTTGAACAAACTACCTGGCCTCGCCTTTTTTTTGCTGATTTCACGTCTGATCTTGAACAATTGTCTTGGTTTTTTATTGTGACTGTTGTAGATTTGAGCAAGTTCAATTGTTTCCGCTTTCACCATTGTTCTAATTGTACCAACGAATGCTTGTTGAAGGTCAAGTTCACAAGTGCGCCCCCTGCAAAGGGCATAAAATCAATGCTCCGTCTAAGCAAAAAGCGGGGCTGTTGATGGGCATTTTTTTGGCCGTATTGCCGAAATGCCCATTTTGCATTGTGGCTTATTCCAGTACGATGGTCTTGTGTAGCGGAAAAACTGTTTCACTTGGACCTGTTCATGTCTCCCCGCTAACCATTGCGATCACAGCTGCTATAGGCGTGGTCACCTTAACTTGTATCCTGCTTAATTTTCGCGACAAAAGAACAATTTACGCATTCTCGCTGGCCTCAACGGGTATGGCTCTGGTATTGTACAGTATGACAATCGGGTTAGAACCGTGGCTTTATTACAGCGGCGTTGCTGTGGTTTTTATAGGCATCTGGCTCAATGCCAGCCTGTTAAATTACCTTGGCAAATTAAGCGCCTTGCTGTCGGGGAATCGTATAACGGATTAATCATTGGTAAAATAAACCAACTTCGGACCTGCTGTTATAGCAGGCCGTTTATCTTTTGTTGATACTTAAAACGAATTGCTTATGATTGCTCAATCGTTTCACTACGAAGCTCCGGACACTTTAGCAGAGGCGATTTCGCTTTTGCAGAAGTATGGCGATGAAGCCAAAATCCTTTCAGGGGGACATAGCCTGATTCCCATGATGAAATTGAGGTTTGCCTCGCCGGAATACCTCATTGACATCAATGATATTCCTGGTTTATCCCACATTAAAGAAGAAGGAGGCGTACTGAAAATTGGCGCGCTGACCCGGGAAGCCGAAGTAGAACATTCCGATTTATTGAAAAAACACTTCCCCATTTTCGGCGATGTGACCAAGCTGATTGCCGACCCGCAGGTACGCAACCGCGGCACCCTTGGCGGGAATCTGGCGCACGGCGATGCTGCCAATGACCACCCGGCCGTGATGCTGGCCCTCAATGCAACCGTCATCGCCACCGGCCCCGATGGCGAAAGAGCAATTCCAATTGACGAATTCTTTTTTGGTTTTTACATGACGGCCCTCCAGCCCGATGAAATCCTTACGGAAATACAGATTCCGATTCCCGAAGAAAACACCGGCAATGCCTACCACAAACTGGAAAGAAAAGTAGGCGACTATGCGACCGCCGGAGTAGCCGTTCAATTGACGTTGGACAAATCCGGCAATTGCACATCGGTGGGCATTGGTCTGACCAATGTCAACCCCACACCGCTTCGGGCTGCCCGCTCCGAACAAGCGTTGTTGGGCAAACCCATCACGGAAGCTTCCATCGCCGAAGCGGCGCAGTATGCTTCGGAGGATTGCAGCCCTTCTTCCGACCTGAGAGGCAGCGAAGAATACAAGCGGGCCATGGTTGCCGTGCTTGTGAAACGGATGATCCACAAAGCGGTAGAAAGAATCGGCGCTAAGTAACCTAAATTCAATGACTTAAAACCTTCTTACAATATGCTTAAGCAAATCACAGTAACCGTCAATGGCGCTGAACATACCGCAGAGGTAGAACCCCGCTTGTTGTTGGTGCATTTGATTCGGGAAGTGCTCAACCTCACCGGCACCCATATTGGTTGCGATACCTCGAGTTGCGGCGCCTGCACCATTTTGCTCGACGGCAAGTCGGTAAAATCGTGTACCATTTTATCGGTACAAGCCAATGGCAAATCCATCACCACCATCGAAGGCATGGCGCAGAACGGGGAATTGCACCCGCTCCAGGAAGGCTTCAAAGAGAACCATGCCCTCCAATGCGGCTTTTGTACGCCGGGCATGATCATGCGCGC